>JBFYZM010000242.1:0-5035 GCA_041309505.1 Candidatus Krumholzibacteriota bacterium | reverse complement strand
CGGCGGCACCGGAGAATAATGCAATCAAGCCCCATCCCTCGTCGAATCCTTCCTCGTTCGCAGTTTTGCCGGCGCTGAAGCTCGGCGACTCCTCTTCCCGGGTATGCTTCTTGCGCTTTCAATTGCTCATCGCAATCACGAAAAGATAGAAGCAATGAAATACAATAAAGCAATCGAAGAAAACGGGACCATTGCACTACCTCGAAGCAGCGCGAATGCGGGTAGAGCCGCTGTGAGTCCCTCGAGGCAATCACCGCATAGGGAATCGCCCGGCGGCAATGCCGATCATCTACGGCATGTCGCGTCTCCCGGCCAGCTGCATGCAGCGCAGAAGTCGCATTGGCCGAACACGCCTGCCCGCATGCTGAAAGCCGCTTCGGGTCTCGCGCTCATGGCCGCCGGCCTTCTGTTCATCAGCTGGACGGGGCATCGAATGGATGCGCAGATGCGCCGCGAGATCTTCCTTCAGGCGAAGATGGTCGCGCAGGCGGTCGATATCGAGAACGTGACCGCGCTTTCCGGCACGGAGGCCGACGTGCGCCTGCGCGAGTACCGGAAGATCAAAGAGCAGCTCACCCTCATCCGCCAGGTCGCCCCCAAATGCCGCTTTATCTATCTGATGGGGCAAAAGCCGGATGGCGCGCTATTCTTCTTCGTCGATTCGGAATCCACGGATTCCGCCGACTATTCTCCGCCCGGACAAACCTATGACGAAGCGACTGAGGACGACCTCAATGTGTTCGCTACCGGTTTGGGGAATGTGAACGGCGGCCCCTACAAGGACCGTTGGGGCGTCTGGATCACCGCGATGGTCCCGATATTCTACCCGGATACCGACAGGACACTGGCGGCGCTCGGCATGGATTTCAACGCCGCGACCTGGAAATGGGACGTGGCGAACAGGACGGCCCTCCCGGCGTCGCCGGCGGCATTCCTGATTCTCCTCGGCCTTTACATTCTCGTCTTCCCCGCTCGCGTCGCATGGAGATGATCGCTCCGCGCGAGTATCTTGACACGAAATCGAATTTCCTATACACATTGGTGAGTGGGACGCAGGAGCGGGCACGCCGCGGCGCTTGCCCGCATAACACGGGAGATATGCCATGAATATGAGATCGGCATTCGCTGCTTTGAAGTCCGTTGCGATCGCAGCCATCGCGGCTGCCATTGCGTTCTCGCCTGCTATCGCCATGGGGCAGTCCATCGGGGCAGATACGCCGGCCGCCATTTCGCCTCCGTCAGTCAGCGTTACCGGCGCCGGCAAGGTCACCGTCAAGCCGACCGTCGCGCGCATCAGCTTCGGCGTTTTCACCCATAGCGATACGGCACATGGCGCCCAGACCGCGAACGACGCCATCATGGTCAAGATCACCGGCGCCCTCAAGGCCGCGGGTGTCAAGGAAGAGGACATCCAGACCACCGGATACAGTCTTCAGCCGCGATGGGTGTGGGACAAGACCAACGAGAAGAACATCCAGGACGGCTATGACATGAACCACGGCGTCACCATCACCGTCCGCGCCATCAAGGACGCCGGAAGGACCGTCAGCCTCATCGCCGACAACGGCGCCAACACGGTCAGTGGGATCTCCTTCGAAGCCGACGATGCGACGCTCGAACGGAGCAAGCTCGCCGCCCTCGACCTCGCCATGGCCGGCGCCCGCAGGAGAGCCGACGTCGTCGCCAAGGCGGCCGGCAAAACCATTCTGTCGGTCCAGACGGTCATCGTGAACGAGAATACCTACACGCCGCCGTACCCGATGTACCGAAGCGACATGGCGGCGATGAAGGAAAGCGCCGCCGCCCCCGTCGAAGCGGGAAGTCTCGATATCACGATCAGCGTCAGCGTCACCTATCTGTTCTAGCCCCTGCGAGGCTCCGTTTTGAAGAAAACCCTCGTTTCGCGTGGGGATCATCCGGCGAATGCGGCGGCGAGCCGGTCGGCGACGCAGAGTCCCGAGGTCGTCGGCGCGGCGCGGCCGTCCGCGACGGTAACGAGTCCCCCGTCGACGAGAGTCTTCAGCGTGCGTTCCCATCCCTGGTAGCGCCGCAGGGTTTCGAGGGCCGCTCCGTCGCGGGTTCGGAATCCGAGAGCGAGCGTTTCGAGCGCGATCTCGTCGTCCCCCAGCGTTTCCGAATCATCGACCGGACTTTCTCCACGCTCGAGCAGATCGCAGTACGATTCCACCGAGCGCACGTTCCACCACCGCTTGCCGTCGCGAAAGGAATGGGCTGAAGGCCCGAGGCCGAGATACGGCAGGCGGCTCCAGTACTTGCGATTGTGACGGGAAAGAAGCCCCTCTTCCCGCGCGAAGTTCGAAACCTCGTAGTGGATATAGCCGTGCCCCGTGAGAATCGCCGATGTTTCCATGAAGAACGTCCTCTGCGTTTCCTCGTCGATCGCGGCGAGCGAGCCCGACGCGAGCATCGCGCCGAATTCGGTCGAGCGCTCGATCGTCATCTGATAGCAGGAAATGTGCTCCGGCCGGTATTCGAGAGCGCGCTCGAGGGTTCGCCGCCACAGGTCGAGGCTCTGCCCCTCGAACCCGTACATGAGATCGATGCCGATATTCGCAAAGCCGGTTTCCCGGAGCAGCGCGAGCGCCGCCTGCGCCCGTATCGCATCGTGGCGCCGCCGTAGAAAACGAAGGACTCCATCGTCGAACGATTGCACGCCGAGGCTCACGCGGTTGACGCCGAGCTCTCGCCATGCCGCGAGCGCGCGGGATGTCACGTCGTCCGGATTCGCCTCGATCGTTATCTCGGACCCGGCCGCACAATCGAATGTCCCCGTGAGGATATCGAACAGGCGCCCCGTTTCCGATTCGTTCAGGAGAGACGGCGTGCCGCCCCCGACATAGAGCGTGTCGAAAGCTCCGAAGATGCCCCGGTGGAGCGCCGCCTCTCCCGCGAGGGCGCCGAGCCAGCGCTCAGCCGGCGTTCCGGAGGTGATCGAGTAGAAATCGCAGTAGGGGCATTTCGTCTTGCAGAAGGGAACGTGGACGTAGAGCCCGGGCGAGGGGCCGTCCCGATCGTCCGAGGTCCCGGGCGCGGAGCCGTTCCGGGAGTCAGCGATTCCCCGATTATTCATCATCGGTCTTGAGAACCGCCACGAAGGCGCTCTGCGGGATCATCACCTGGCCGACGGAACGCATCTTCTTTTTCCCCTTCGCCTGCTTCTCGAGGAGCTTGCGCTTCCGCGTGATATCGCCGCCGTAGCACTTGGCCTTGACGTCCTTGCGGAAGGGCGCGACGGTCGAACGCGAGACGATCTTGCCGCCGATTGCGCCCTGGATGGCGATCTTGAAGAGATGACGGGGAATTTCCTTCCGCAGCTTCTCGCATACCGAGGCTGCGCGTGCGTGCGCGCGGTCCTTGTGGACGATGATCGCGAGCGCGTCGACCTTGTCGCCGTTCACGAGGATGTCGAGCTTCACGAGATCGCTCGGACGGTAATCGATGAGCTCGTAATCGAACGAGCCGTAGCCTTGCGTGACGCTTTTGAGCTTGTCGTAGAAATCGAAGACGACTTCGGCGAGGGGAAGCTCGAAGACGAGCTCGATTCTTCCCGGAACGGGGTAGCTGAAGTGCGAGTTCTCTCCGCGCTTGTCGAGGCAGAGCTTCATCACCGCTCCCATGTAGCGATCGGGCATGAGAATGGTCGCCTTGATATACGGCTCGGTCGTTCCCTCGATCGCCATCGGGTCGGGATAGTTCTGGGGATTGTCTATCGTCAGCGTCTCGCCGTTCTTGAGGATAAACCGGTATTCGACGCTCGGCGCCGTCATGATGATCGACTGGGCGAACTCGCGCTCGAGGCGCTCCTGGAAGATTTCGAGGTGGAGGAGTCCGAGGAACCCGCACCTGAATCCCTGGCCGAGCGCCTGCGAGGAGTCTTTCTGGTAAATGAGGGAGGCGTCGTTGAGCTTGTAGCGTTCGAGGGAGTCGGAGAGCGAATCGAAATCCTCCGCTTCCATCGGGTACACGGACGAGAAGACGACCGGCTTGACCTCCCGGAAACCGGGGAGCGGCGCCGTGACGGGATTGTCCTCGAGTGTGATCGTATCTCCGATCCTCGTATCGCTCACCGTCTTGATTCCGGCGATAACGTAGCCGACTTCCCCCGCGTGGATTTCCTTCCGCTTCTCGCGGGCGATGCGAAACACGCCGACCTCCTCGACGCGGTGCGTCGTTCCGAGGGACATGAGGCGTATCGTGTCGCCGGTCCGCAGCGTGCCGTCGAAGATGCGGCAGCTGATGATCGCGCCGCGGAACGGATCGTACTTGGCGTCGAACACGAGCGCCGAGAGCGGCTTCGCGGAATCCCCCGAAGGCGGCGGCACGTCGCGCGTGATCGCTTCGAGTATCTCCTCCATGCCGGCGCCCGTTTTCCCCGAAGCGAGAATCGCCTCGTCCGCGTCGAGCCCGAGCTCGGTCTCGATCTCTTCCTTCGTGTGCTCGACATCCGCGGAAGGGGAATCGATCTTGTTGATGACCGGGATGATCGCGAGATTGTGCTCGAGCGCCGCGTAGAGGTTCGCGAGCGTCTGGGCCTGCACGCCCTGGGTCGCGTCGACGAGGAGCAGCACTCCCTCGCAGGAGGCGAGCGCGCGGGAGACCTCGTAGGAGAAATCGACGTGGCCCGGCGTGTCGATGAGGTTCAGGATGAACTCCTCGCCCGCCTTGTTCGTGTATGGGAGGCACACGGTCTGGCTCTTGATCGTGATGCCGCGCTCCCGCTCGATGTCCATCGTATCGAGCATCTGGTTGTGGAAATCGCGATCCTCGACGAGCTTGGCGCGCTGGATGAAGCGATCGGCGAGCGTCGATTTCCCGTGGTCGATATGCGCGATGATGCTGAAGTTGCGTATTTGTTCCATAATTCCCGCGACTCTGCGGATTCCTCATGCCTGCGGTTCCAATTCCATGAAATGTAGCCTTTTCCGCCGCATGTGTAAAGACCGCATTTGCCGCGGACGCGCGGTTCGGATCGCCGCGTCGGCGCGGTGTCTCTTCGAGATGGACGGGGGCGTGA
>JBFYZM010000241.1:0-6697 GCA_041309505.1 Candidatus Krumholzibacteriota bacterium | reverse complement strand
ACGCGACGGGAGTCGCGGCTCTCATGGAAGCCGCGCGCGTTCTGTCGGATCAGGTTCTTCCTTTCGACGTCGCGTTCGTTCTTTTCTCCGGCGAGGTGCTGGTGCTTCTCGGAAGCAGGGCCTTCATCGACACGCTGCCCGATATCGACCTGGGGAGGATCATCGGGGTGCTCAATTGCGACATGATCGGTTATCCGTTGAACGGGTATCCGGCGGGGACCATTGTTTCGAACCCTGCTTCGGACTGGTTTTCCGGCATGATCGCGGAGGCGGCGGGCACACGCGATCCGTCGTTCCCGCTGACCGTCGTGAGCCCCGGTCCCTCCAACTCGGATCACGCCCCGTTCTGGGAGATTTCGATCCCCGCCGTGATGTTCATCGAGCCCCTCAGGGAAAACATGCTGATCGGTTCTCCGTACTACCACACGCTCGCGGATACGATCGGCAACGTCGATTTCGAGCAGGTCGAGCGTATGACGAATATCGTCGTGGGTTTTGTCGAGGGAATCGCCGAAGCCGGCTCCGAAGCCGCGCTGTTTCCCTCCGACGTCGTGCTGCTCAGGCGCGGCTATCCCAACACGAACCGGGTTTTCGCGGTCGGCGACACGATGACCGTGCGCGCGATCGCGAGAAACAGGGGAAGTGTTGACGCGCCCGCGGGAAGCGATATGCGGTTCACGATCTCCATCGAGAACGGATCGTTCGCGCGCACACTCTATTCCGAAGTCCATGCAATACCGGCCGCCCTTGACGGCGATACCGCGGAGGCGGAAGTAGTGCTCGACAGGAGCTTCCTCGGCGCCGATAAGATCGGCGTGTCCATTTCCGTGCGCGGCATGAGCGACGATTCCGATAATAACGCCGCCGAGGTCTGGATCGCGGTGGAGGGGGAGGAAGAGATCGTTCTCATGCACTCCGTTCAACCGAATCCGGTGGCGTCGGGGTTTCGATCGGCGTCCTTCTGCATGAATCTCTCTCGCGGCGTCGATATCGCCCTTTCCCTGCATACGATCGAAGGGGAGCTTATCGGAACGGCGTACGCAGGCGCGCGATGGGGACGGCCGCTCGGCGCCGGAATGAATTGCCTCGGAATGAGCGCTCTTTTTCCGCGAGTTGATCGCCTCGCTTCCGGCGTCTATTTCTACCGGCTCGTCTTATACGACGGCGGGGTCGCGCGCGCAAGCTATCCGGGCCGCTTCGCGGTCCAGGAGTGAGGTGCATGGCGATGCCGTTCGATTTCAGAAGACCGGCGGACCGCAGGAGATTCCGCTCGGCGGAGGGGCAGAGGATCGCGCGATCGAGGGAGTACTATTACTCGCTATTCACCACCCTTGCGGTGAAAATCCTGCTATTCGTTTTTCTCTGGATGCTTTTCGGCTCCGCGGTGCGGGTCATGCGCACGGGCTTCAGGAACGTATCCGATGCATGGCGAGCGGCTCTGCCGGGCGCCATTGCGATAATCGCCCTCCTGATAGGATATCATATCTACAAAAATATCAAAGAGATACTCCGGTGCAACAAGGAGCTTGACGAGGCGAGACGTAAGAGCCGGGGCGCCTGATCTCCAGATTTCCCGCGCTTCCGGCCTTCATTTGCGCCTATCTCGTTTAGTGGCATGCCTTTTGCGTATCCGACAATTGTCCCGAACGAAACGGGAAAACCATGGTTCGAACCTGCGACGAAAAAGACATCCTCTTCGAGACCTTTGCCGAGATCACGAGTCTCATGAGCTCCGGCAAGGACAATCGTATCATTCTGCAGAAAATCATAGAAAACGCGTTGAGCATCCTCCCGTCGAAGAAAGTCTATCTCATCTTTCTCGACAACCGCCGGATCGTCAAGTACACGGGCACGATGCGGGATAAAAGCAAACGAATCGCCGTCGAGGATATACCCGCCTCCGCCGGCATCGTGAACTGGCTGCAGCGGGAGTACGAATCGGCGAAGAGCTCCGAGGGAGTTCTGTCGCTCGATCTCTCGATGATCGCTTCGGAATTCCTGCTTGAGGACGATACCTGCAGCACCGTCGTCTCGGCGCCCCTCATCGCGAAGAATTCGCTCTTCGGTGTCATCATCGCCATCAACGACCAGGAACGCCGGCGATTCACCGAAGACGATATCCACCTTCTCACGGTTATGGCGAATCAGGCGGCGATTGCTTTCGAGAATTACATTCTCTACAAGAAGCTGGAGGTCGAATCGATTACGGACGGGCTCACGGGAATATACAACTACCGGTTCCTCATCCGGTCGATAAAGATCGAGATGAAACGGGCGAGCAGGTTCGCGTATCCCTGTGCGTTCATCATGATCGACGTCGACAATCTCAAGGAATACAACGATCGCAACGGCCATCTTTCCGGATCGAGGGCGCTTCGGGACATCGCCCAGGTGATCACCCGGAATTGCCGCGAGATAGATCTCGTCGCGAAATACGGAGGCGACGAGTTTGCGCTCCTCTTGCCGCATACGGGGCTCGAAGGGGCGATGCGGCTCGGCGAGCGCATGCTGAAAGCGATACGGCATTTCAAATTCGACGGGGTGACGCCCGAGCTTATTACGTGCAGCATGGGAGTCGCCGTGTTTCCGGACGACGCCCGCACCGTCGAAACGCTCATCGAACGGGCCGACGCCGCGCTCTATCTCGCGAAATCGCGCGGAAAGAACGCCATTCTGAGCTATAGGGAGCTTGACCTCACGAATCCATCATGACAGGTTGAATATTCCTCCCGATGCGGTGTATCATGACGACCGTCTTCGGGGTGTTTCGAGAGCACGTTGCGCGAACGTGGGGTGCGATCGAGACGGGCAGACACTGGTCGCTGGAAACGCGGAGGATCTATGGCACGCTATCTCGTTACGGGTGGAGCCGGATTCATCGGATCGAACATCGCCGAGGCGCTCGTCAAACGGGGTGAGGAGGTTGTGGTTCTCGATAACCTCTCGACCGGATACGAAAAGAACATCGCGCATGTGCGGAACGATCTCACCTTCATCAAGGGGGATGTGCGCGACGCGGGGGCGGTTCGCGAAGCGCTCGCGGGCGTCGATTACGTTCTCCACGAGGCGGCCCTCGCATCGGTTCCCCGCAGCATCGAGGATCCCGTGTTCGTGACCGACGTGAACGTGCGGGGAACGCTCGTCATGCTCGATGAAGCCCGGCGCGCGGGCGTCAAACGGTTCGTGTATGCCGCTTCCTCTTCCGCGTACGGCGACACGGAACGGCTCCCGAAAGAGGAGAGCATGGCGCCGAAGCCGCTTTCGCCCTATGCGGCGAGCAAGCTCATGGGAGAATATTACTGCGCGGTCTACGCGCACGTGTACGGGATGTCGACCGTGTCGCTCCGCTACTTCAACATTTTCGGGCCGCGCCAGGATCCCAAGAGCCAGTATGCGGCCGTTATCCCGATATTCGTTTCGCACCTCATGGCGGGAACGCAGCCGAGCATATTCGGCGACGGCGAGCAGAGCAGGGATTTCACCTTTGTCGAGAACGTCGTCGAAGCGAACATTCTGGCGTCGCGATGCGAGAACGCCCGAGGCCAGACGATCAATATCGCGTGCGGAACCCGCTACACGCTGAACGAGCTCTTCGATCAGATGCGGAGCATTATAGGTTCTTCGGTTTCGCCGCGATACGCCGAGCCGCGGGAGGGAGACGTCAAGCATTCGCATGCAGATATTTCGGCGGCGGAGAAGCTCATCGGTTACCGGGTCGCGGTTCCCTTCGCCGAGGGGTTGCGGCGGACGATTGCGTGGTACCAGGCGGCGCGCGCGTAGATTTCAGGCGGCGTTTTTTCTTTACAGGCGGCGCGTCGAGACGATAGGATACCCGACGCATGCACGAAAGGCGGCACCCGAATTGAAAAGAAACAGGACATGTGCGATCGCGGCGATATGCATGATCGCGATTCTCGCCGCTGCGGTCCTTTCGGCGCAGGATGTTCGCCTGCGGAGAGGCGATTCAATCAGGCTCGATGTTCCCCAGCGCGACGATCTGGGGCGGCTGCTCACCGTCGACGCGAAGGGGGAGGTGAATCTCCCCATCGTGGGAGCGATTCGCGTCGAGGGTCTCACGCTCGATGAGGCGAGGGGCGCTTTGCTCCGGTCTCTCCAGGATATCTATCCGAGTATCCAGAGCATAACGCTCAGTCTCCAGGGCGAAGACGCGCGAAGGGTCATCTACGTGCAGGGGCAGGTCGCTCGCCCCGGGAAATACGAGCTCGGGGGCGCCCCCTCGGTGTGGGACGCGATCAAGGAAGCGGGAGGAGCCACGGCGACCGCGTCTTTGGACGGCGTCCGCATCGTGCGGACTTCGAGCGAAGGCAACACGACGACCCTCGTCAATCTGCAGCAGGCGCTCGATTCGGGGAATCTCGGCTCGCTTCCCGCGCTCAAGCCGGGGGATGCGGTTATCGTGCCGGAACGTACGGCTTCCTATACCGGGACGGGTGCGGTGAACGTTTTCGGGGCGGTCGTTCGCCCCGCTTCCTACGCTCTGACCCAGGAGAAAAAGCTCATCGACGCGATCCTCGCGGCGGGCGGGCCGACCGAGAACGCCCGCTTGAGCAAGGTGACGATCATCCGCCTGAATGCGGACGGGGGAACGACGAGGATATCGGCCAATCTGAAACGCTATCTCGAAAACGGCGATCTCAAACACAACCCGCCGATTTTTCCGAACGATACGGTGAACGTCCCGCGGAGCAGTTCCTTCTGGGCGACCGTAGCGAATCCCAACTTCTTCCTCGCGCTCGTCTCGACGTCGGCCACGGTGGCGGCGATCGTCATTTATTCGCAGTAGAGAGGGAGCCACGTGGAGAATGTCAGGAAAGTGACGCCCGAGGAGGATCCGAACAGGATTAATCTTCAGGCCTATTGGAAGGTTCTCTGGCGGAAGAAATTCTACGTCATCGTGCCGTTCGCGCTGTCGGTGATTATCGCGGTTGTCGGCGTAAAACGGCTGACCCCCATATACGAATCGCACACGATGCTTTCGATGCAGGATAAGAGCATCATTTCGCCGACGATAGAGAGGTACGTGCCCTCGGCGGACAACCGCAGCCAGCTGCTCAATCAGCAGCTGCGGTCGATGATCGAAACGCGGGTGACGAGCAACGATTTCCTCAAGATCATCGTCCGGGATCTCGGCCTTCACCGATCCGATAAGGTGCGGAAGTACGTGGAGCTCTCATCGGGCAAGAATCCGGGCGGCGTGCCGCTCGACGAGCTCGTCATGCGCCACCTCGTCGGCGTTCTCGAGAAGAAGATCGAGGTCATGAGCCCCATGCCCGGATTCTTCACGATCGGCGTGTACGACACGGATCCGACGACCGCATACAAGCTCGCCGATCGCGTCGCCGAGACCTTCATCGCCGTTTCGCGGCAGGATCAGATTCAGGGGATCCGGCAGGCAGGCGCCTTCAGCGACGAGCAGCTCGCGATCTACAAGGAGAAGCTCGAAGCCTCGGAAAAGGAGCTCGCGAGGATCAAGCTCGCGATGTCCGACAGCGAGATCGAAAACAATCCCGTGAACTCGGCGAACGTCAATTTCGCACGTGCGCTCAAGCAAACGGTAGGCGCGGAGGCGGACCGGAGCGGCATCGCCCTCAAGCGAGTGCGGCAGAGGCTGGTCGAGCTCCTCAATCTCGTCCCTTCGTCGGACCTGATCCCGTCGGACGAAACCGTGCGCAACTGCGAGAACAAGCTCGTCGCCTACGGAGAGGAGAAACTCCTGCGCGATCTCGGCGGAAGTCTGCAGGCGCCGATGCCGCCGGATCAGTATAACGAGGCATCGACGGCCCTCAGGGCGAGGATCGGCGAAATCGTTCGAAGCGAATATCGCAATCTCTCGCCGGACGTCTATCCGCTCATCGTCGAGTATTACTATCAGCGATCCATCAACGACTACAGTCAGTTCATCAACCGGAAGCTCCAGGGATACATCGAACAGTACGCGAAGAGCTACGGAAGGCGCCCGAGTCTCGAGCGGGAAATCAACCGGCTCACGCAGGACGTCGAGACGAACAAGGCGATATACCGGGCGTTTCTCGAGTCGAAAACATCGGCCCGATTCGACGAGGCGGCGCAGACGACCGATCTGGGGCTCGGTATGAACATTATCGAACGGGCCGAAAAGCCGCTTACTCCGGTCAAACCGAATCCGCTCAAGATCATGCTTCTCGCCGTGATATTCGGCGGCGTCTGCGGGCTCGGCGCGGTCATCATCACCGAGTATGTCGACGATTCGTTCCGGTCGATCGAGGAGGTCGAGCGCGTGTTGAAGACGCCGGTCCTCGGTACGGTTCCGAAGATGGAGGCCGGCTTCTCATGGGAGAAGAAACAGCGCGGGCTTATCATCGTATCCTGGATCGTCGGCGTGACGTTGTTCGTGTGCATACTGTCGGGAGCTCTCTATCTGTACGCGAATCGACTGAAATCGGGCGGTCTCGGAGTGGAGCTCAGGGATGAAAAACCGGCGACAGAGGTTGTCGAATGAGCGAAAACGAGAAGAAGACCATCTACAACGTTTTCGATCAGGAAAGCCCGATGGCGACCGAGATGCGGAGGCTCTACTCGAATATCAGGCATCTGCACGGCAAGCCGGATTTGCGGAGCTTCCTCGTGACGAGCGCCCACCGGGGCGAGGGGAAGAGCACGATCACCTCCCATCTCGCCTTGACGGTCGCGCGATTCA
>JBFYZM010000240.1:0-15677 GCA_041309505.1 Candidatus Krumholzibacteriota bacterium | reverse complement strand
GAGCTTGTTCACCCGGACCGGCTCCGAGGACAGGACGAGAAAGCGGACGCCGTCGATCGTGAACGCCTCTCCCTCGCGCGGGATCTTGCCGATCTTCTCGACGAGGTAGCGGGCGATCGTTTCGACATCCGGCGAATCGAAGGGAACCCCGAGGATCTCCCCCGCCTCCCGAAGGCTTATCGTTCCCTCGACGACGACGCGATTCGGGTCGAGACGGTGATAGTCGGCGACGCGCGGCTCGCGCCGGTTGCGGATCTCGCCGAATATCCGCTCGAGGATATCCTCGAGCGTGAGTATGCCCGTATACGAGCCGTGCTCGTCGACGACGAAGAAGAGATGCTGATGGGACATGATGAGCTCGCCGAAGAGCTCGCGGATCCGCTTGCTCTCCGGAACGAAGGCCGGGCGCCGGAGGAGTCCCGCGAGCGTGATGCGATCGTCGCGCGAGAACCGGAGAAGATCCTTCGCGAAAAGAACGCCGACGATCGAATCGGACGTCCCCGCATAGAGCGGAACGCGGCTGAATCCCCTCGCCTTGACCTGGACGATCGCCTCGTTGAGCGGGGTATCGACGTCGAGCGCGAACACCTCGTGACGAGGCGTCTGCACCTCGCGCGCCGTCGTTTCGCTGAACAGGAAGAGGTTCGTGAGCACTTCCTTCTCGAAATCGCCGAACAATCCGTCCCGGTGCCCGAACTCGACGGCGGTCGCGAGCTCGTGAGCTCCGTACGCCACGCGTCTCTCGCCGAGGATCTTCCTCGATCCTTCGACCGTATAGTCGGCGATCGCGCCGAGGACGACGCGCACGGGGGTGCACACGATCATGAACACCCTGAGGATCGGCGCCGCAAAAATAACGAAGGAGCCGGGTTTCTTGATGGCGAGGCTCTTGGGAGATATCTCTCCGAAGAAAAGAATCAGAACGGTCATGACCGCGACGGCGATCCCGATCCCACGGTCGCCGAAGAGCCGGATCGCAAGGGCCGTGACGGCGCTCGTCGCTGCGATGTTCACGAGGAGGTTCCCGAAGAGAATCGTGACGAGGAGCATCCGGGGATCGCGAAGGATGCGCGCGGCCATCCGCTCTCGCCTCCTCCCTTTTTCCATCTCCGCCGCGGCCGAACGCGAAATCGAAAAGTACGCGGTTTCCGAAGCGGAGAAAAACGCCGAAAACAGCAGGAGAACGGCGAGCGAGAGGATCAACGGAAGATGTTCACCGATAGCCATCGTGCCACCCTTGGCCGGTGCGCGTACGATTCGTTACTCTGCGGGGGATCACGGCGCGACGCCGCGCGACTCGGAGCGTCATTCCGCGATTATGGCCGAAAACCGCTCCGCGGCGGCCTTCGCCTCCTCGCTGTTCGGATATTCCTTGAGAAGCCGTCTCACGACCCCGGCGGCGAGCTCCTTCTGCCCCGTGGCGTCGTACGAGACGGCCATCCGGAGCAGGGCGCCCGGAGCGCGTTTCCCCCGCGGGTAGCGCTGGAGGATCGTGGAGAATTCCTTCAGCGCGTCGGCGTATACGGTCTGTTCCATCAGGCATTGTCCCCTGATGAAGAGCACTTCCTCGCCGAGCGGATCGTCGGGATACTCGGCGAGAAACGACTCGGATTCATCGAGCGCGAGCTGGTACTCGCGCCGGCTGAAATCGAGGTAGATCTGCCTGAACAGCTCCTCGGGAGGAGGGGCCGGGGCCGCGAGGGCCCCGGCGGTATCGCTTGCGCCTCCGACGCCGGAGAGAGAATCCCGATCGACGGGGCCGCCCGCCGTTTCGAGCGTATCCCCCCGCGCGGCTTCAGCCGAACGCGCGCTCGGCGTCCGCGGATTCTCCGGCGGCGCCGCGGTTCGCGCGCCGATCGTATCGGGGCTCGCGGACCTGCGCCGCTCGACCGGCTTGAACGGAGAGCTCTCCAGCGATTCCCGGAGCATCTCCTGGAGAGCGCCGAGCTGGTCCTTGAGCTCTTCGAGATCCATCTTGAGCTGCGCGTTCGAGCCCCGCGCGAACTCCTGATCCTCCCGCAGCGTCCGTTCGATCGCCGCGATCCTGGACTTGAGCGCCGCGTTCTCGACGAGGAGCGAATCCACCTTCGACGCCATGCCCATGGTCTCAGAAGGCATGCGGAAGAACTTGCGTCCCCAACATCCCCCCTCGAGCGCGACGAGAAGAACGAGGAGCGCACACGTCCCTGCGCGTCTTTTCCATCCGTTCATGACGTTCGCCTACTGGAGCACCAGGTGCGCCCGGCGGTTCGCGGCCCACGCAGATTCGTCGTGCCCCGCGCTGAAGGGCTTTTCCTCTCCGTAGCTGATCCAGGAAACGCGGTCCGCCTTGATGCCGTACGTCGTGAGGAAATCGACGACCGCTCTCGCGCGCTTCTCGCCGAGAGCCATGTTGTACTCGATCGTGCCGCGTTCGTCGCAGTGCCCCTCGACGAGGAGCTTCTTCGAGGAATTCGCCATGAGGATCCCGGCGTTCTTCACGAGCACCTGCTTGTACTCCTCGCCGATCGTGTACTTGTCGAAGGCGAAGAAAACGTCTTCGAGAACGACCGACTCGCCGTATTGCTCCTGGACGGCGGGCGCCTCATCGCTCGGGGGCGTCACGATAGGCGGCGGAGCGACCTCTTCCACGGGCTCCTCCGCCGGAACAACCTGCTTCTTCGCGCATGCGGGAGCGAGAACCAGCGCAATCGCGAGCGCAAGGATCAACCATTTGTATCGTGCCATCACGACGACCTCCTTCCGGGGATCGAACCCCGTCTCAACACCCTGCGCCGCGCGCCGGCACTCGACGCGCAGAGCGCCTTCCCTGATTTCCGAATCGAACATTCGCGGCCATGATACATGCGATCCCCCGGACAGGGGAAGTCTTTTATTACGCCGATGTCTCTCAGCGACGCGACGCCGGGGATCCCTCGGCGGAGAGCGGCGACCAGTCGGCGAACTCTCCCTGGACGAGACGCCGCTTCTCCTTCGTATCGATGTCGATGACGACGACGTAATTCCTGCCGCCTTCGCGCACCGTCGCGGCGACATGCCGGCCGTCGGGAGCCCAGCATGGATCCTCGCAGCTCGTGCCGTCGTCGAAGAGAGTCTCTTCGACGAGCCCGTCCGGAGAGATGAGCTTGAGCCGGTAGAGATTGCCCTCGCGCGAGGAATACGCGATGAGATCTCCCTTCGGAGACCACGCGGGGGACTGGTTGTAGGAACCGCTCCGCGTGAGCCGCCGCACGGAGCCACCGTAGCCGTCCATGACGTAGATCTGGGGCGTGCCGCCCCTGTCGGAAACGAACGCGATCTCGGAACCGTTCGGCGACCACGACGGCGATATGTCGATCGCCCGGTTTCTCGTGAGGCGCCTCAGCACCTTGCCTGCCGTGTCGAGAACGTAGATCTCGTGGTTCCCGTTCACGCTGAGAGTCATCGCCATCTCGCCCCGCGCCGCGCAGTAGCTCCCCGGCATGTTGATCCCGCGCCATTGCGTCAGAAGATGCTTCGTGCCCTTCGCGAGATCGACGAGGTAGCAGTCCCAGTTGCTCCGGCGGTCGGACGAGTAGCAGAACCTGTTCCGGTCGAGCCAGAGGGGAGACATGGCGATTTCGCCCTTCGTTATCCGCCGCTCGCCGAATCCGTCGTAATCGACGACGTAGAGATTTTTGGCTCCCCCATCGACCCTCCTGAAGAGAATGCGGGTCGTCGCCACGCCTCGCTCACCGACGAGGAAATAGACGATCTCGTCGCTCACCGTATGGGCGAGATGCCTCGCGGCGTCCGCGCCGAACCGGTATCGCTTGCTGAATATCGTCTCCTTGCTCGAGAAATCGAGAAGCGTCGCGTCGAGGATATAGCCCGCGCCCTCCGGGGAGAGCTTTCCCTTGAAGATCGCGCTCGCCGTCCGCGTATCCCCTTCCGCGCCGGATACGGCTTCCGATTTGATCGTCTCGAAGAGGCCCGAGTAATCGAGATCGTTCCGGATCACGCCGGTGACGGATCGCGCCGGCGACGCCTCGCGCGAAGAGGCGCTCTCGATCTCCTCGATCACGATGGGAATCTTCCCGCGCCCCCCGCGTTCGGTTTTCAGATAGATATCGGTCTGCGCGAGCGCCGCGGGCGCGGCTGCGCAGAGTATCGCGAGCGCTGCGAATAGTCGAATCATGCTCATTCCTTCTGGACAAATGTGAAATGGATGCCGAGAAAAGCGTCGGTGAACGCCCGGGGCAACGGCGGAAACGGAGCGGCACTCTTCACGGCTCGCAGGGCCGAGCGGTCGAAGTAGGTGTTGCCGGAGCTCGTTTCGACGCGCGCTTCGGAAACGCTCCCGTCCCGCATGAGCCTGAAATAGACGACGCAGGTGAGCCCCGTCCCTCCTTCCGACGCCGCCGAGAACCAGTTCTCCGAGACGCGTCGTTCGATGGCGGCGAGAAAATAGCCGAAGGGGAAGTTCGCCGCGTCGACCGCGATGCCGGTCCCGTCGCCGGCGCCGACCGTGACGCCGAGGGCCTTCTCTCCCGTGTCCTTCGCGGGCGTCTCCTTCGGCGCGTCCCCTTCCTTTTTCGCGTCCGGCTTCTTCGGAACGGGGATCTTCGCCTCTTCCTTTTTCGGCTCCTGCTTCGGATCTTCTATCTTGACGGCCTCCTTTTTCCCCTCTTCCGCCTTCGCGCTGGAGGAGGGCCCGGAACCGACGAACGGCTGGAGAATCTTGACCGAGTAGACCCCTTCGGGGAGACGCATCTTGGGAACCGCCTGAAACAGGAAAACGAGCGCCGCCAGCACGACCACGTGCACGCACGCGGAAATGCCCAGGGAAAGCCTCATTCTTTCCCTCCCCGCCCCTTCAACGTTTCTTCTCTTCCTGCTCCGCGATGAGACCGAGATCCTCGATGCCGAGCATCTTGATCCGCGCGATCACCTTGAGAACCGTTTCATACCGCACGTCCTTGTCGACGCGCAGGAACACGCGCGGCGCCGTCGCCTCGATGGCTGTGCGGAACTCCGCGGTGAAATCGTTCCATCCCACGGCCTTCTCGTCGATGAAGAGCTTGCCGTCCTCGTCGATGGAGACGGTGACCCCTTGCTGCTCCTCGATTTGCTTCGCCTCGGCCTTGGGGAGCCTGAGCTTCACCCCCGCCTGAAGAAACGGCGCCGTGAGCATGAAGATGATGAGAAGCACCATGGTCACGTCGACGAGGTTCGTGATGTTGATCTCGGCGAGAGGTGTGAAGCGCGAGCGTCTCATGCCGCCATCCCCTTACTTCGATCCGAGGGGCGGCGAAACGGGATCGCCGCCGCGGGCGAATCCGGCCGCTCCCTCATGCAGCTCGACATAGGCACGATCGGCGATCCGGTTGCGGAAACGCAGGCCGAAGGACGTGATCTCGTCCTCCTTGCCGCGAATCGCCCTCTGGATGTAATTGTACCCGATCACCGCGGGAATCGCGGCCCCGAGCCCGAAGATCGTGGTGATGAGCGCCACGGCTATTCCCGGGCCGACGACAAAGAGACTCGCCGAGCCCTGCGCGCCCATGCTCAGGAACGCCGCCATGATTCCCCATACCGTGCCGAAAAGGCCGAGGAGCGGCGAGATCGACGCGGTCGTCGCGAGAAACTGAACGTACGTCTCCCATGTCGCCATGATCGCGATCGTTTCGGCCTCTATGAGCTTCTCGAGCGCGGCGGTCGTCCTGATTTCACCCTTCTCGATCTCGGCCGACAGCGCGGAGACGAGTCTCGCCTCGGGGCTCGCGGCGAATGCTCCGGCGCGCTCCTGAAGCCCGCGCAGGGAACGTTCCGCGGCGAAGAGATCGAGAAAGCGCGCGGTCTCTTTCCGCGAACGCTTGAAGAAGCGGAACTTCTCTATCATGATCGTCCAGGATACGACCGAAAGCACCGTGAGAATCAGGAGAATCCCGTTCCCCACCATGCCGCCATGAAATATCACATCTGATAATTTTCCCGATATCTGCAGGAAAGCGACCGGCCCCTCGAACCCCATTTTCGTCCTCCTTGGATGGCGTCTTTGGGCAACTTACTATAGTACCCCTGGACGGTCAAGTATGTTTCAGAATATTCGCCGAGCATTAGCCTCAAGAATCCCATGAAGTTACGACGCTCTCCTCATGGCTTCGCGCTCTCGTTCGTCCGGGACGGCCGCGATTTCCTTCACGTAAATATAGTGTCCGGAAGGGCCCAAGAAAGGAGTGTTTCGCTTGTAAAAAGCTTCCCCGGGGGGTATAATACATACGGGTGCTCTTGTCGAAACGACAAGGACTTGAGCTCCCGCGAATATGAGATCAATGTAACCCTCCCCTGGAGAAGGAGTGAGAGCAATGAAACGCACCACGTTTCTCTTCCTTCTTGCCGCGCTGATGCTCCCGATTTTCGCTTCGAAAACCGGCGCCGTCGATTTCAAGAGAGAGAAATCGATCTCCGATAAGCCGGGACCCGGCGATTTCGCCGTGAGCGTCAATCTGCTCGGAGAGAAGGAGGGAGTGTACAGGTCCGGCAATGAAATCCGCCTTTCCTTCCAGACAACGAAGGACGCCTACGTCGTCGTGTACAACATCGACGCCGACGGCTACGTGCAGCTCCTGTATCCGGAGGACGGACGACCCGTTCTCTCGAAAGGGCGTACGACCTACTTCCTTCCCCCCCCCGGCAAGAATCTGACCTGGGAAGCGGGCTCGACGACGGGTGTCGAATACATTCACGCTCTCGCCGTCACCGAGCCGGGCAGGCTCAACGAGGACGAACTCTATTTTCTCTCCCGGGGAGACAGGCTCCCGGAGGAAAAACGGCTCCGCGTCGATTCGGACCCGTACCTCGCCTTCAACACGATAGACGAAGAGATCGTCCGCGACGCCGAGAGCGATCCGCCCGCGACCGACTTCACGAATTTCTTCGTCAACAAACGGGTCGATTACCCTCGCTATCTGTGCGCGAAGTGTCATAGCCCGGAAAAGCTCCCCGATCCGTACGCGATGGAATGCCCCGAGATCGTCATCGACGAGATCGCGTACGAGGAGAGGCCGCAGTATCCGTATCCGCCGCTCTACGACGTCCGGCATGCGGGGGAACAGGCCGCAGATGAAAACTACTCGTCCGACGGCTACGCGGATTCGTGGCTCGACGAAGAGAACAACGAGGATGCCGCCGACGACACGCATTATCGCATGTCGATCGCGTACAGCACGTACAATCCGTACTCTCCGTACTTCGGTCCCTCCCTGCTCTTCTACGATCCGTTCTACTGGGATCCGTTCTGGTGGGGATTCGGCTGGAGCTGGACGTGGGGCTACGGCTACTGGTCCCCGGGTTGGTATTGGCCGCACTACGGCTGGGCGTCCCATTACCGGTACCGCTGGTGGGGCTGGGACAACGATTATTGCGGCTGGGGATACGATCGCTATTGCAGAGACGACTACCGGTTCCGTCCCGCGTTCGCGGAGCGCACGCTCGCGAAGCGCTCCCTGACGTATGCGAGAACCAATACCGAGCTCGGCAGGAAGCGTTCGATCGAAGGAAGCCGCCTCGCCGAAACGAGGAACAGGGACATCGCCCGGAGGATCGACCGATCGGATCTTCAGCGGAGATCCGCGGAGCGAAATCTCGTAAACGGGACGACGCGCCGGAACGAACGAAGCGCCGTGCGGACCCGCGAAATCGACCGGAGGCTCATTTACGGCCGCGAGCGCACGGACGGCGGAACGGGACGAACCGTGGATCGGAGAGCTCCCGCGACCGAGATCCGGCGTTCGCGCGAGAATCGCGGCGCGCAGACCCCGAAATCGCCGCAGAGAATCGAAACGCGGCGGGATCCGGCGAGGAGAGTCGAACCGGCGCGCGAGCGAAGCGGCGATTCCGGACGGGCCGTGGACCGGCGCGAAGAACCCCAGCGGAAGTCGAGCGATTCCGACAGGAAAGAGCCGGCCAGGAGGGAATCGACGCGTGAGAGGTCTTCTGGATCCTCGACACGCGAGAGATCTTCCGATTCCTCCACGCGGGAGAGATCGCAAGGCTCCGACCGGAGATCGCAGAGCTCCTCGCCCGCGAGGGTCAACAACGCCCCTTCGCGAGAGACAAGCAGAGCCTCGAGCTCGACACCGGCAAGCTCGCGGTCCTCAAATGCGAGCTCGACGAAACGTTCACGTTCCCGCTGATCGCGGTTCGCGGGAATCGAGCAGAAAACGATATCGAGCCCCTCCCGCCGTATTGACGATAACGATACGCGAGGAGGGGCTGATTTTTTCCTCGCGGACGAGGCGCTTGAGCCCCGCCCACGTCGCGGCGCCCTCGGGAGAGGGAAACACGCCGACGGATCGCGCGATCTCGGACACGGCCTCCATGATCTCCCCGTCCGTTATCGACACCGCCGTTCCCCCGCTTTCGCGGAGAGCCCGCAGAATGATCGCGTCGGCCCGCGACGAGGGCACACGGATCCCCGAGGCGATCGTGACGGGGTCTTTCCACGGAATCGCCTTTTCCGCTCCCGCGACAAAGGCCCTGACGAGAGGCGCGCAGCCCGCCGCCTGCACCGCGGCGATGCGCGGCATCGGCCTCCGCATCGATCCGATCGCCTCGAGCTCGCGGTACGCCTTCCAGAGCGCGACGATGCCCGTCCCTCCCCCGGTGGGAAAAACGATCCAGTCGGGCTCGATTTCCTCCTCGATCTCGAAAGCGATCGTTTTCTTCCCCTCGACGCGGCACGGCTCCCGAAACGTGCTCACGATCCCCGCCCTGTCCCCCGACACCGCCCCATCGAGAGCCCGTGCGGCGTCGGGCAGGATCCCCGGGACCACGGTGACCGCGGCGCCGTAGAGACGGCATTCCTCGGCGACGCCTTCCGGCGTTTCGGACGGAATGAATACGTCACACGCGAGGCCGGCGGCCGCGCCGTACGCGGCGAGCGCGAGCCCCGCGTTTCCCGCTGATGGAACGTAGGCCTTCTTCACGCCGAGCTCGAGCAGGCGCGAAACGGCGACCGCCATTCCGCGCGCCTTGAACGAACCCGTCGGGTTCGACGATTCGTCCTTGATGTAAAGATCGCGGGCGCCGATCGCTTCCCCGAGGCGAAGCGCCCGAATGAGCGGCGTGTTCCCCTCCCCGAGCGTGATCTTCCGGGAGAAATCGGGAAGCAGATCTCCGTAGCGCCAGACCCCCGTCCCCGCCCCCTTCGGACCGGAGCTCCGAGACGCCGCGTTTCTCCGAATGGCCGATGTATCGTAAACACAGAGGAGCGGACCGGAGCAAGCCGGGCATTCGCCGGCGGCGGAACCCGCGGGAACTTCGCGACCGCACGATCCGCAGCGGTACCCTTCGAAATATTTCATGCGACGCCTCCGACAGTCCTTGAAAAGATCACACGATAAGCTATCCTTATCCGGTCGCCGATTGTCAACAGAACAAATATGGAATGGATCACGCGCTCAGGACTCACGCTCGGCACCTTCCCCGCCCTCAAGGCGATCGCCCCGGGACTCGAGGTGTTCGTCACGACGAGGGGCGGAGGAACGAGCCGCGCTCCGTTCGATTCGCTGAACCTCGGCGGAACGCTCGGAGACCGTCCCGCCGCTATTCGCGCGAACAGGCGGCTCGTCCTCGACGCGCTCGGCGTCGCGCCGCGCTCGCTTGCCCGCACGGGACAGATTCACGGCACGGATATCGCCGTCGTGACGCGGGGAGGCCACTACCCGGGATTCGACGGGTTCGCGACGGACAGGCGCGGCCTCGCGCTCGCCATCAGCACCGCCGACTGCTATTCCGTCGTGATCTATTCGCCGCCCGAGCGGGCGCTCGCCGCGCTGCACGTCGGCAGGCGGGGCGCCGAGGGCGGAATCATCGAGCGCGCCGTCGGCGTGCTGCGCTCGCGATTCCGGATCGATCCTCGTTACGCGATCGCGATCGTCGGTCCGGGAATCTGTGGAAAATGCTACGAAGTGTCGCGCGAGGACGCCATGCGTTTTCCGAAGGAGGTCAGGCGATACGATCGAGGCCGGTGGCGCCTCGATCTCTCCGCGTTCATCGTCCGGGACCTCGCCGCTCGCGGAATCCGGAAACGGAACGTCTTTTGCTCGCGGCTCTGCACCGCCTGCGCCCCTTCTCTCTTCTACTCGCACCGGCGAGACGGCGGCGTCACGGGACGGCACTGGACTCTCGCCGTGGTCCGTCCCGACCCGGGGGACGTCGAACGATGTGTTTGACTTGGCTCCTGTCCCGAGATATGTTTCATATACAGCGCATCGAATACGACTAACGCGGCCGAGAATCGACGCATGAAACAGAGCCGAAAATCCTCAGGAAATCCCGGGCACAGTACCGTTCGCGAGCATGCGGATCGATTATCCGCGCTGCGGCCGTTCATCGTCATGGAAGTGCTCGAAAAGGCGCTCGCGCTCGAACGCGAGGGACGCTCGATCATTCACCTCGAGGTCGGAGAACCCGATTTCCCGACTCCCCCGCGCATCGTCCGGGCCGCGACGGAGGCCCTCGCGAAGGGCGAGACGCATTATACCGACAGCCGCGGTCTCGTCGAGCTGCGCGCGGCGATCGCGAGATATCACGAGCGCGCGTACGGAACGCGCTTCACCGAGGATCGTGTCATCGTCACGATGGGGACGTCCCCCGCGATGCTCCTCGTTCTCTCGCTCCTCGTCGAGGAACCGGGAGACGAGATCGTCATCGGGAATCCGGGCTACCCCTGCTATCCGAATTTCATTCGATATCTCAGGGGCGTGCCCCGCTCCATACCGGTTCGGGAAGAGGACGGCTTCCAGCTCAGGCCGGACGACGTGCGCAGGGCGATCGGCCCTCGAACCCGCGGTGTCATCGTCAACTCCCCCTCGAATCCCGCCGGCACGCTGATCCCGAAAGACGACCTCGCGGAAATCTGCGGCCTCGGCGTTCCCGTGATCTCGGACGAGATCTATCACGGCCTTGTCTACGGGGACACCGCGCATTCGGCGCTGGAGTTCGCGGACGACGCGTTCGTCCTGAACGGTTTCTCGAAGCTCTTCGCGATGACCGGATGGCGGCTCGGCTATATCGTCGCCCCGCCGGGACACATGCGCCGGCTTCAGATTCTTCAGCAGAATTTCTTCATCTCCCCGAATTCGTTCGTCCAGCGGGGCGGGATCTCGGCGTTGACGGAAACGCACCCCGAGATCGAGGAAATGAGACGGCAGTACGACGCGAGACGCAGGTACCTCTGGGAGGCGCTTCCGAAGCTCGGCCTCGTCTGTCCCGTCGAACCGAAAGGCGCGTTCTACTTCTTCGTGAACGCGGCCCGTGTCGATAAGGATTCGTACCGCCTCGCCTTCGATATCCTCGACACGGCGGGCGTCGCGGTCACGCCGGGAATCGATTTCGGCGAGCATGGCGAGGGATACCTGAGGATCTCCTACGCGAACTCGCTCGAAAACGTGGCCGAGGGAATCCGGAGACTCTCGCGATATCTGGAACGAAGGGCGTCATGACAGCCGCACGACCGGGGCGTGCGCGACAAGGAGACGGCATGGCACGAAGAATCACAAAGGCGTTCGTCGCGCTCGCGATCCTTTCCCTGGCCGCCGCGCCTGCCGCGTCGTTTCCGATCGGTTTCTCGGCCGTCGGAGGCATCGGCGCCGGCTATTATGACATGGAAGCGCTGAACGAGCATCTCGGACACGTCGCGCAGGATTTGGGAGTGAAGTCTCTCGGCGACCTCTCGGGCGGGGTGAACTTTCGCATCGAGGGAAGGGTCTGGATGTACGACCTATTCGCCGTTACCGGGGGCTTCGAGCATTTCTGGGGCGCGACGGAATCGGCGGGAACGGAATCCTCTCGTTCGTACCGGGCTCCGTCGGATGTCTATACTTTCGGGGCCATCGTCGCGGTTTTCCGGATCGAAAACGCGCTCAACCTGTGCGTCGGATCGAATCTCTGCTTCGCGGAATCGGTCTTCGGCACGAACGAGATCATCGAGCGCCGGCTCTCGGAGTTCAAGGGGAGCAATCGAGGATTCGAGATCTACGCGGAAGCTCATACCAATTTCCTGAAGCCGATCGAGATCGGTTTTCAACTGGGATACCGCGGACTCGCTCTCAAGACGTTCACCGACAAATACGGCGATACGGCTTTTTTCGAGCCGGGCATGAAGATGGAATTGGACTACAGCGGCGTTTTTTTCTATTTCACCACGGCGATTCGATTGTAACGAGCGAAAACGAAAAAACCGGAGAAGTGTTCGGTCCCCCGGTGAAACGCCCGGGGCGGCTTCGGAGCCGCCCCGGTTTCGTTTTCCACGCCTGAAAAACGGTATTACTTCTTCTTCGCCTCTTCCTTGATCTCCACCTTGCACTCGATCTCTTTTTCGGCGCCGTCGCCATGGCACCCGGAGGCCTCCGTCCGCATCTTCATCATGCGCTTGGCAGGCATGTCATGCTCGTGGCCCATCCGGCCCTCGTGGCAGGACGACATCCCGCGCCCGCTCATCATTCCATGCTCCATGCTGCGCCCCATGCCCATCCCGCCGTGCATGCCCTTGCACGCATCCGGGCCGAGGATCTTCCGCATCGCGATCTTCTGCTCGATCCCGGCGAGTATGATCTTCTCGCGAACCGCCGACATCTTCTTCACGATCGGCTCGATATCCTTCATGGCGGGCTCCGGCTTCATCATCTCTTTCTTGAGCGCGATGTGGAGCTTCTCCCGTTCGGCCTTGAGATCGATCATTTTCAGGCGAAAACTCATCTTCATGTCTTCGACTTTCGCCTTCTGCTCGTCGGTGAGCTTCACCTCGCTCTTGCACGTTCCCTTTTCCTTCTCGCCACACGATTTCTCCTGCGCGACGAGCATCGATGCGCCCATAACCAACGCGATCGACAGAGCAACGAGAATCATCAGACCCTTCTTCATTCTCCGACCTCTCTTTCTTTTTCCGCCCCCTCGGGGCATTCCGGTACACCGCTATCGCATCCACCGCATCTGATCCGAATCATGCGCATGAACCTCTCCCGCTCCTCCGGGCGGAGGGTCGAGCTCGCGCCGAGAACCCGGTGAATGAGCTTCCTCTCGAGCTGGCCCTGGATGGCCGATATCTCATCGACTTTCGCCATGATCGCCTTCTCGTCCGGTTCGCTCGCTCCGATGAGCGTGACGAGCTCGCCGCGCGCTTGCTGCAGATCCTTCCGCAGATCCCGCATGCCTTCCGTCGAATCTGCCATAAGGCGGGAAAAATGCAGAGCTCGCTCATGCGGGATGCCCATTTGCCTCGCAAATCGTACGGTGCGCCTGCCGAAAGGATCCCCCGGTCCGTCTCCCGCCGGCGGACCGAACCTCTCGGACCCGATTCCCCGGACCAAACCGTATGCGAATGCGCCGAGAACGGCAACGTTGAAGACAAGAGACAGCACGAGCGCGATCTTCAGGTTATCTCTGCTCATCTCCGCCTCCCCCGTTCGAGGTCATGAGGATGTCGCCCAGCGATCCCGGCGGATATTCGTCGAGGTACGTGAGCTCGAGAACGTCCGTCCGGTTTCCCGCGCTCCCGGGCGCGTAGCTCTCGTGCATGAGGCCTCCGATCCAGACGCCGACGACAACGGCTGCCGCTGCGGCTGCCGGCACCGCGACCCTGAGCCATCCGTGCATCCATTCCCGCCGCGGCCCGACCTCGACGGCCGCAAGTATCGACGGAAGCAGCGAATGGGGCGGATCGGCCTCTCTCACGGAGCGATGCATCGAAAGGCCGGCGAGCGAGAGATCCCTGAATCGGCGGCATCCCGCGCATGACGCGAGATGCGATTCGAGATCCGCTCTGCCGGCTCCATCGAGCGCCCCGTCGAGCTCCCGGGAAACCATATTGTGAAATTTCCGGCAATCCATACCGGGTTCCTCCTCTTATTAGGTTATATCGCGCGAGATCGCGGCATCCTGCGAAAAAAACAAATAAATTCTCATCGATCGCCCAATTCCCCGGCGATTCGCTCCCGCGCCCTCACGAGAATCGACTCAACGGCCGAAACGCTCTTCCCCATCGCCCCGGCGATCTCTTCGTACGTGAGCTCCCCCGTGACCCTGAGCTCGAGGGCGACTCGCCAGTCGCGCGGGAGCCCGGCGAGGGCCTCTTCGTACCGGCGCCGCATCTCCCGGCCGCCGAGGGAGAGCGCCGGATCGTCCTCATGGCGAGTGGACGCGATGTCGATGCCCTGTTCGGCCATCTCGTCGATCGACGGCGCGGCCCGGAGCTTCCTCTTTCTCAGGTGGCTCGCGGAGAGGTTCGAGGCGATCCGGTAGAAGAAGGCCTTGAACGGCGCCTCGGAGCGGTAGCGGCCTGCCGAGCGGAAGATTGCGACGAAAAGCTCCTGGGTGAGATCCTCGGCGTCCTCGGAATTGCCGGTGAGGCGCAGAAAGAAATTGTAGCCGGCTTTCTCGTAGCGTTCGACGAGGGTTCGGAAGGCGGCCGAATCCCCCCCGGCGATTCGCTGCATCAGCGTGGCGTCGTCGTCCATGAAGCGCTATCCGATCTCCACGATATCCGTGATTCTGAATCCGTCCGCATCGGTCCGCTCGACGCGCGCCGCGGCGATTTCGGGGTCGTGCTCGAAGAACAGGATCCACCCCTCGTCGGCGGCCCTGCCGAGCATCTGCCTCTTCTCCTCGAGCGTCTTGAGAGGAAAATGATCGTACGCCATGATGTAAGGCAAATTGACGTGCGACGCGAGCGGAATGAGATCGCCGCAATAGAGCAGACTTCCCGCGGCGGTCGATACGAGAACGACCTGATGCCCGAAGGTGTGCCCGTCGGTGGGGATGAGCGTGACGCCCGGGAATATCTCGACGATGCCGTCGGCGAGACTCAGGAGTCCCGCCTTTTCGATCGGGAGAAGGTACTCGGGAAAGAAGCTCGCGCGGTCTTTCTCGGTCGGATTGAGCGCCGTTTCCCACTGCCGGCGCTGGATATGGTGATATGCCCGTGGCAGCGAGATCCGGATAACGCCGTCGGCCTCGCGGTAGCTGAATCCTCCCGCATGGTCGAAATGGAGATGCGTCGCGACCGCGTCGGTGATCGAATCCGGATCGATGTTCGCGCTCTCGAGCGCCGCCCGGAGCCCGTGCGTCTCGATCTGGTATATGCGCGTCATCTTCTCGCCGAAGCTCGTGCCGGAGCCGCTATCGACGACGAGCCGGCGGCCGCCCCCCTCGACGTAGAGAGCGCGCATCGCCATCGCGATCCGGTTGCTCTCATCGGCGGGATTCGTTTTGCTCCAGAGAACCTTCGGCACGACGCCGAACATCGCCCCTCCGTCGAGCCTGAACCTTCCCGCATCGATCGCCTTCACATCGAACTGACCGAGCTTCATGTCGTATCCTCCGTTGCGGAATCCGCGCCGATGGCGAGGAGCGCCGCTTTGAGTTCAGGAATGACGCGCATCGTCGACAGGTACCCGGCCCTGATCATGTCGGAAGCCCGATCGAGGTCGAACGGGCCGAACGCGCCGAGATCCGGTCTGATCATGAAATCCGCGTGCCGCTCCGAGCTCGCGGCGTTCTGCTGCTGTATATAGTTGGTGACCTCGAAGGTCACCTCGATGAGATTGCGCGGCTTCTTCTTCGTCCCTCTCTCGAAGCCGAGGTTGACGCCGATCCGGTACATATCCCCGAGCGAAGCGAGCGCTTCGACGGGAACGTATTCCGAAAGCCCGCCA
>JBFYZM010000239.1:0-9474 GCA_041309505.1 Candidatus Krumholzibacteriota bacterium | reverse complement strand
TGAGCGATCTCGCGGCCGTCGCGGGCAAGTACCTCGCCGCGCTGACCGTATTCGCCGTCATGATCGCCGGCACGCTCCTCTATCCGGCGATGCTCGCGATCTTCTCGAATCCCGAGCCGGGACCCGTTTTCACGAGCTACCTCGGCCTCTTCCTCATGGGCACGAGCTTCATCGCCATCGGCATTTTCTTCTCTTCGCTCACGAGCAGCCAGATCGTCGCGGGCGCCGCGACCTTCGGCGTGTCTCTCTTCTTCCTCGTCGTCGGTTGGGCGGCCGCGTTCGCGGGGCCCGTCCTCGCGAAGATCATCTCGCAGTTCTCGCTCCTCAAGCATTACGATTCCTTCTCGAAGGGGGTCATCAGCCTGCAAGACGTCACCTATTACGTCTTTCTTACGGCGTTCTTCCTCTTCATGACGATGCGATCTCTCGAATCGTCTCATTGGAGGAGCTGACGATGAAACGGCTCGCGAACATTCTGGGTCCTCTCGGCCTCGTGCTCACGGTGACGGGAGGCATAGCGTACGGAATCCTGTATTCGAGCGGATGGCCGGCGGTCGTTCCGCTCGTCGCCGGGATCGTGCTCGTCGTCGCATCGGCGGCACTCGGCTTCCGAGGCGCGCGAAGCGAGGCCTCGAAGCGCAGCGCGCGCCTCGGGTTCAACGCCGCCGTTTCGATCATCGCCTTCGCCGCGATACTCGTATTTCTGCAAACGCTCGCCGAAAGGCACGGCGCGTCGTTCGATACGACGGCGAACAAGCGATTTTCCCTGTCGCCCCAGACCGTGAAGATACTCGACCGCCTCACGAAGGAGGTGGTTTTCACCTGCTTCTACAAAGCGGGCGCGCCGGAAAAAACCGCGCTTTCCGATCTTCTCGAGGAATACGCCGGCGAAAATCCGCGCGTGAAGTACTCGTTCGTCGATCCGGACACGGACCCGGTCGCGGCGAGGCGTTACCAGATCAGAAGCTACGGAACGATCGTCGCCGAGAGCGGTGGAAACGAGGAACGGCTCGCCCAGAGCACCGAGGAGAAGCTCACGAACGCGATTCTCAAGGTGACGCGCGATACGAAGAAGGTCATCTGCTGTCTCACCGGGCACGGCGAAAAATCGATCGACGACACGCAGCAAACGGGTCTGAGCGCATTGAAAAGCTCGGCCGAGGCCGACGGCTTCGCGATCAGGAACCTCCTTACCCTCCGGGACTCCATCCCCCCCGATTGCTCGATTCTCCTGATTCCCGGTCCCGAAAAGGATCTCTACGAGTTCGAACAGGAGTTGATCGAGCGCTTCATATCCGAAGGCGGGAGCATCCTCGTTCTCGTCGATCCCCTCGCCGACCTCCCGCGGCTCGAAGGCGTCGCCGCGAGCTGCGGGATCGAGATAACCCGAAGCATCGTCGTTGACCGGTTCGCGAGGCTGGCATCCGGTAACTCTCTCACCCCCGTCGTCACTCAGTACGGGAACCACGTCATTACCGAGGGTTTCAGGCTTGCTTCCTTCTTCCCGCAGGTCCGCGCGGTCGTCGCGGCCAAGGACAAACCGCCGGGCGTCGAGGTCGAGGTGCTCGCCTCGACGGGGCCCTCCGCGTTCGGGGAGACGAATCTCGCCGAAGTTCTCGAGGGAAAGACCCGGTATGAACCCGACCGCGATCTCGCCGGTCCCCTCGGCGTCGCAGCCGTCGCGAAAAAGGAGATCGCTTCCGTGCCCGATCGAAACGGCGAGGCGGGCCGCGGACCGGCCTTCGGTCGAATCGTCGTGTTCGGCGACAGCGATTTCGCGAGCAACGCATATCTCGGCCTCTCAGGGAACAGGGACCTTATCCTGAATACGATCGGATGGCTCGCGGAGGAGGAAGATCTCATCGCGGTGCGGCCGAAAGATTCGATGAGCCAACCCGTCGTCCTGAACATGCGGCAGGGACGGACCGTTTTCTGGCTCCCGGTCGTCGGTCTGCCCGTGCTCGTCGGCTGCGTTGGAGCGCTCGTGCTCGTTCGCCGGAGGCGATCCGCCTGACGGAGGGTTCGAATGAGTTTCAAGACGACGACATGGATTCTGATCGCGGCGCTCGTCGCGATCGCCGGCTACTTCTTCCTCGTCGACGATAAGAATCGCGCCCGGAACGCGACGGAGCGCACACAGAACGCACGGCTCTTTCCCTACCGTTCCGAAGACGTCGAGGGCTTCATCCTCATCAATCCGAAGGGGGAACGGATCGAAGTCGCGCGTTCCGGCTCCGGCTGGACGATCGAGTCTCCGGTCGAGACGCCCGGGGCGGGACCCGAAATATCGTCTTTCGTCGACCAGATCGTTCCCGGCCGGAGGATCTCCGAGATCGAGAACGTGCGGAGTTTCGCGGACTACGGACTCGAGAGGCCCTTCGCGACGCTGATTCTCCGTCGCGCGGAGGCCGCAGCGCCGGATACGCTTTTCGTCGGCGATACAACGCCTGCCGGGGCGAACTGCTACCTTCGACGGGGAAGCTCCCGAAGCGTGCTCATTTCGAACGAGGTCACGCGGAATGTGATGAACAAGGGGCTCTTCCACCTTCGCGACAAGAATTTTCTCCCGGAAGGCTCTCAATTTATCGACGCATTCGAGATCCGAGCGGGATCGAAGCGAATCGGGCTCGTGAAGGAGAACGGATACTGGTGGTTCGCCGCCCAGCGCATTCGCGCGAACCGGTCCGTCATCGAGTTATATCTCTCCCGGCTCACCGACGCCGTCATTCACGAATTCGTCCGGGAGGATACGAAAGAGCTCGCTCCGTACGGCCTCGAACGACCGGCCGGGAAACTTGTCATGGCCACGGGCGCCGAAACCATGACCATCGCCTTTGGAAAGCAGAAGGAGTATCTTGTCGACGTGGTCCGGACCGGACTCGACAAGGTCGTTGCGATCGATACGACCCTTCTCGAGCCCTTCCGATGGAACACCGGCAATCTGCGCGCCATGAACCTCGCTTTTATCGACGAGGATTCGGTGCAATCGTTTCGGTACGAAACGCCCGATACGTCGATCGTGATCGAGCGCTCGGGAACCTCGTGGCGTGCGCCCGAACGCGCGAATCTATCCGTGCGGCCGTCCGAGGTGCACGCACTGATGTTCGACATCGCCTCCACGACGTTCGAACGCATCTTGAAAGATCCGCTCCCCGCCGACGGGATGTTCGAGAGGTTCGCGCTCCGCATGGTCCTTACGGACGGACGAGGAAACGTGATCGATCGGATCGCGATCATCCCGCGGCCGGACGGATCCGAGATGGGATCCTCGACCTCGGCGAACGCCCTCGGTTCGCTCCCCCGCGGGTCCGCCGCCCGAATCGATGCGGTATTCAGGAGAATCGGGGCGAGATAGATGATCACGCGGCGTTCATTCATAAAGGGCTCGGCGGCCGTGATTTCCGCCGCGGCCGTCAACGCGCCCCTCGATTTCAAATCGCCGCCGAATCCCGTCGAGGCGAAGTACTATGAGAAAATCGGCGGGAATCGGGTCCGATGCCTGCTCTGCCCGAGAGAATGCCTTGTCGAAAAGGGGGATCGCGGGCACTGCGGGGCCCGCGAGAACCGCGGCGGCGTTCTCGTCAGCCTCGTCTATGCGCAGATCTGCGCCCTTCACCTCGACCCGATAGAGAAGAAACCGTTCTTCCACTTTCTTCCCGGGACACAGGCCGTTTCGCTTTCCACGGTCGGATGCAACCTCAACTGCAAGTTCTGCCAGAACTGGCAGATTTCTCAATCGCGGCCCGAGGATACGGAAACGCGGCACACGCCGCCGGCAGCTATCGTCGATCAGGCGGTTTCGCTTCACGCCCCCTCCATCGCCTTCACCTACGGCGAGCCCGTCGTTTTCATCGAATATGCGCAGGATATCGCGCGACTCGCCCGGGAAAAGAAGATCAAGAGCGTCGTCGTGTCAAACGGCTACATACGCAGGGACCCCCTCCTCGATCTCTGCGATCATGTCGACGCGATCAAGATAGATCTCAAGGCTTTCGAGGAACCGTACTACCGCGATATCTGCAACGCGACCCTCCGGCCCGTGCTCGATACGATTCTCGCTATCCATGAGCGGCGGATCTGGCTCGAGCTCGTGTATCTCGTCGTGCCGACCTTGAACGACGGTGCGGCCGAAATAAAGAACATGGCGCGCTGGATCGCAGCCAATCTCGGACCGGACGTCCCGATCCACTTTTCGCGCTTTCACCCCCAGTACCGTCTGGAGAACCTCCCTCCGACGCCGGTCTCGGCGCTCGATACCGCCTACGAAATCTGCCGCGGGGAAGGGCTCCGCTACGTGTACGTCGGAAACGTCCCGGGGCATCGCGCGGAAAGCACCTATTGCCCGAATTGCTCCCGGAAGATCGTCGCGAGGGGCGGATACCGGATCGAACGTATCGATATACGCGACGGCGCGTGCCGTTTCTGCTCCCATCCGATCCCGGGAATATGGCAGGAGGCGTGAGTATGATATTCGGCCGTGCGTTCTGTTTCATCGCGCTCGGCGCCGCGGCTCTCGTATCCGCGGCGGCCGCGCAGAAGGACGTGAGAGACATGGATCATGCGGTGCGCACACCGGCGGTCGCCGGACAATTCTACACGGCGGATCCCGCGACGCTCAGAAAAGAGATCCTCGGCTACCTGGACGCGGCGCGGCCGCCGGCGCTCGGCGGTCGGGTGATCGCGATCGTTTCCCCGCACGCGGGCTATCAGTATTCGGGGCAGGTCGCGGCGTACGGCTACAAGCTCGTGGCGGGTCGGACGTACGACGCGGTCGTCGTCATCAGCCCGAGCCATACGGAGTATTTCTCCTCTGCTTCGATCTTTCCGGGCGCCGCGTACCGGACGCCTCTCGGCGATATCCCGGTCGACATCGAGCTCGCGAAGCTCATCGCTTCGAAGAGCGATCTCGTGAGATTCGACGCGAAGGGACACGAGACGCGCGCGGGCCGGCGCAGCGAGCACGCGCTCGAGGTCCAGCTGCCGTTCCTTCAGGTCGCTCTCGGCGAATTCAAGCTGGTGCCGATCGTCATGGGAGATCAGAGCGCCCCGGTCGTGGAGGCGCTCGGCAGCGCCCTCGGAGAGGCGCTCCGGAACAGGAACGTTCTCATCGTCGCGAGCACGGATCTTTCGCACTTCCACGACGATGCGGAGGCGAGAGAGCTCGACGGGGAATTCCAGAAGCGGCTCGCGCTTTTCGACCCCGCGGAGCTGCTCAAGGCTCTCTCGTCGAATTCCGGCGAGGCGTGCGGCGGCGGTCCGGTCGTCGCGGCGATGATAGCTGCCCGGTCGCTCGGCGCGACGAGGTGCGCGGTTCTCACGTACGCGAACTCGGGCGACGTGACGGGGGACCGGAGCAGCGTGGTCGGCTACCTCTCCGCCGCGATGGTGGACGAGAAACAGGGATCGAAAGCGACGAAAGCATCGAAAGCCTCCGGGACCGCGCCCCCTTCGGAGCTCACGCGGGACGACAAGGTATTTCTCCTCAAGCTGGCGCGAAGCGTCATCGAGGCCGAGTGCCGGGGAGCGAAGCTCGCGATCGCCTCGCCCCCCTCGCCCATCATGAAGGAGCCGCGGGGAGCCTTCGTGACGCTCAAAAAGGCCGGCCGGCTCCGCGGCTGTATCGGATATATCGAAGCCCTGAAGCCTCTCGCCGCGACTATCGAGGAAATGGCCAAGGCCGCCGCGTTCGCCGATTATCGTTTCACTCCGGTTCGGACGGAGGAAATCGAAGACATCGAGATCGAGATATCCATTCTGAGCCCTCTGTTCATCGTTCACGATCCTTCGACGGTCGTCGTCGGCACATACGGCCTCATCGTGTCGCGCGGCTCGAATAGAGGTCTTCTCCTGCCACAGGTGCCGATCGAATGGGGATGGGACCGCGAGACGTTCCTCGCCCAAACGTGCGTCAAGGCGGGACTTCAGGAGAATGCCTGGAAGGAAAGAGGAACGAAGATCGAGGCGTTCACGGCAAACGTCTTTTCGGAGAAAGAGCTCGGCTTGCGCAAGTAGGGATATGTCTCACCATCGCCCCGCAACGAGAGCGAGCGCGCACGCGTGCAGGAGGGCGACGCAGAGCGCCGTGCCCGCAAGCCCGATCGCCGGAAAGAGGATGATGCCGCCCAGCAATCCTCCGAAGCACGCCCCGAACGCATCCCACGCGTAGAAAACCGCCGGGACCTCCCCCTTCCCTTCGGGAAACGCCGTCCGAACGGCGATTCCATAGTATGCCCCCGTCAGAAACCCCGCGCATCCGGCGATCAAGAAGAAGGGCAGCGAGCCGGCGGCGCGTGACACGCCGAAACTCCCGGGCAGCACGGTCCAGAGCACCGGAGCCGCCGCGAGCGGAATGAATCCGATATGGATCGCCCTGGCGGCGCCCCTCCCCCATCGCTCGTGCCGTACCGCCGCGAACGCGCCGGCAGCCGCGCCCGTCATGAAGAGCGCCGTGAGAAGCACGATGCCGCTATAGAGAATCCCCGAGAACGACTGATACGAGAGAAGAACAAGAACCTGGATAAGAAAGCCGCCGAGCCCGACGCTCCCGACGGCGAGTCTCGCGCGCAGGCCCGCGCCCGCTATTGGACCGAACCGCGCGACCCCGAATGCCGCGAGGATCAGAATCGTGAAGGCCGCGACGATCGTGGGCGGCGGGATACGGAGCATCCCCTTGAACACGGACATGAATTTCGATCCCGTCCTGCTCCCCTCGAGGACCAGCTCGTGCAATGGAAGAGCCGGCTTCGCGTCGGTATTCACGGGCGGATTTCCCGCCTCATCGAGACCCGACCGCAGATCGGCGAAACGTCCCGCCGCCAATCTGAACGGAAGATAGTCGTCGCCCACGAAAGGGGCGTCGATGCCTCGCGCGTGCAGCCGGGGAAGTATCTCCGCCGGATCGATCTCCGATTCGCTCGCGATGAAATGCGCCGTCGAGCCCGGCAGGACGCACACATGCGTGAAGGCGCTCTCGAGCGTCCGTTCGAGAATCCTCAGAATCCTCGCCTGATCGCCCGTGATGATATTTTCGGACGAGGGATGCGTAAAGGCGAACACGCCGCCCGGATGGAGCGTCTTCCGAACGGCTTCGAAGAATTCCCGCGTATAGAATCTGTTCCACTGCAGATTCACCGGCGCCGGAGAGCTCAGGATGACGCAGTCGTATCGCTCCCCTTCGCGCGCGACCACGAACCTCCCGTCCGCGGCGATGAACCGCGCGCTCGCTCTTCCCTTCCCCCGCTCGACAAAGATCTTCGCTGCCTCCGCATGCCTCCCGCCACCGGCCCCTTCCCCAGCCCGGAAAAGGCTTCCGTCGAGCTCGACGCAATCGATCGCCTCGACCGACGGATGCTTGAGCGCCTCGGCCAATCCTCCACCGAGGGAGCTTCCGATGAGGAGAATGGACCGCGGCTCCGCGCACAGGAGCAGCGGAATATGAATCATCTCCTCGCATCTCTCGGGCTCCGGATACGAGAAGATCCTCCCCCCTCCCGAGAAAACGGATCGCATCCCCTCGCGTTCGGTCGCCACGATCTCGCCGTATCGGGATGCATAATGCGCCTCGATCCGATAGCCCGGATAGATCGCCTCGACGCTTCTCCGATCGATCGACGGCGAAACCGCCCCGATGATGAACGCGCACCCGAGCGCCGCCGCCGTTTTCACGAAGCTCGAACGGCGCTTCTCGAACGAAAGGAACGTCAGCATGGCGAGGAGGCTCGCGGCGATCAGAGCCGCCTGGAATTGCGAGACGATCTCGACGAGAACGAATGAAAAGAGAAGGCCGCCGAACACGGCTCCGGCCGCTTCCCACAGATACACGCGCGCGATTCCGCCGCGCAATCCGCCGTGCCGCTCCTTCCAGAGCGCGCTCGCGACGTTGTACGTCGCTCCGTACGCGCACCCGAACGGAGCCGTGACGAGAAAGGAAAACACGAGCGCGCTCCCGGGCGACGGCAGCGCGCCGGGCGGCCGCGCGAGCATCCCCCTCCCGAGCCGGATCGCAACGATCGTGCACGGCAGAACAATCGCGCAAAATACGGCGAGCTTCGCGAACAGCCGGAAATCCGGGATCCGCTTCCCTTCCCCGTATCTCCCCCCGAGCAGAGCGCCGGCGCCGACCCATAGGAGCCAGAAGGCGAGAAGCGCGCCGACCACGAACTCGGCGCCCGAGAAGAGCGGCATCAGTTCCCTGATAAGGATCGACTGCGCGATGATCGCGCAGCACCCGAGAGAGAGAACGTGGATCGTTTTGAGGGATTGAGCCCGCACGGCATTCGACCGCAGATGCTACGCCTCGAAATAGTTCCGTTCGAAAACTTCTCCGAAATCGTACACGTCGATGAAATCCTCGATGCGGTCGTGCTCCGTCTTGAGCAGCAGACCCGCGTCGACGAGATTGAAGACGATGTTGCCGAAATCGCCGGTCGAGCGAACGCCCCAGAAGTTGAGAACCTCTTTCGCCATCGGGCCGAATCGCGCGACCGCGAGCGCGCGCAACCCGTCGCAGAGCTCCGGGCCGGAGATATGCCGCATCCGGGCGATTTCGAGCAGGACCGCCTCGACGGCGTCGATAACGAAAACGTACGCGTCGACGTGATAGCGGCGGTCGCGCGACCGGATCGTCTCGATCTTTCCCCTGACCTCTTTCTGCAGCTCCAGGCGATTGTCCATACACGTCTCCGGATCGGCATCCGTGGCGGATGTTACGGCATTTCTCCCCGCGACTCCATCTCTTTCTTGATAAAGGTGTCCCTCTGCCAGGCGGGATCGCTCTCCGGAAAGTCGATGACGTAATGGAGCCCGCGCGATTCCTTGCGAATCATGGCCGATTCGACGACGAGGCTCGAAACGAGGGCGATATTGCGCAGCTCGACAATGTCCCCCGAAACGCCGTATTCCGCGTACAGACGCTCCGCCGTATCGAGGATCTGCCTGATGCGCCCGCGGGCGAGAGCGAGGCGCTCGACGGAACGCACGATTCCGACGTAATCCCACATGACCCTTCGCGCGAGATCCCAATCGTGATCGAGAATGACCGTCTCGAGCGAGCGCGGATCCCTCACCTCGGGAAAAACGAGATTCGTGTCCTCGGGATCGCCGGCGCTCCGCGGCTCCTTCTCGAGCCGCGCCGCGCAGCGCTCGCCGAGCACGAGAGCTTCGAGGAGCGAATTGCTCGCGAGCCGGTTCGCGCCGTGGACGCCGGAGCACGCAACCTCTCCAATCGCCATGAGCCCGGCGAGATCGGTTCTCCCGTCCATATCGACCTTGACCCCGCCGCACATGTAGTGGGCGGCGGGAACGACGGGGATCGGCTGACGCGATATATCAATCCCGAATTTGAGACAATTCTCGTAGATCTGCGGGAATCGCTTCCTGAGCCACTCGCCGCTCTTATGCGTGATATCGAGAAGCACGCACTTGTCGCCGCTGTGCTTCATTTCCCGATCGATCGCCCGGGCGACGATATCGCGC
>JBFYZM010000238.1:0-6877 GCA_041309505.1 Candidatus Krumholzibacteriota bacterium | reverse complement strand
CGGCGTCCGCGCTGCGCCCGTAGGGAACGATCCGCTCCTTGCTCCCCTTTCCCCTGACCCGCACGAATCGCCGATCCTGATCGATATGCTCGAGCTTCAGGTCGCACAGCTCCGAAACCCGCAGCCCCGTCGAATAATCGAACTCAAGAAGCGCCCTATCCCGAATACCGAGCGTTCCGGCATCCGGAAGCGAAAGGAGCCGCTCGATTTCATGCTGCGCGAGCACGAACGGAATTCTGCGGAGCACCTTCGGCGCGGAGAGCGCATCGATACCGGAATCGGACAAGGTTCCCTCGTCGCAGAGATAGCGAAAGAAACCTTTGACCGCGCTGAGCGTCCGTGCGCGCGAAGAGGGGCTCTTGTATCTCTCGGAGCTTGCAAGGAACGCGAGTGTGGTTTCCATGGTCATATCCGCGGGGGGCTTCTTTCCAGCCGAGCGCATATACTTAAGAAACTCCTTGATGTCAGATTCGTATGCCACAATGGTTAAACGACTTAAACCCTTTTCTACTCGCAGGTTATCAAAGTAGCGCTCGGCGAGCTTCTCATCCGGCGACAATTCTCGATCACTATTTCCGGTGAAGGTATTCATGAATTCTCTGCGCCGTTTTCGATCCTATTCCGGGAATTCCCGCGATATCCTGCGCGGAGGCCTTCTTGAGCGCCTCGAGACTGCCGAATTCCACGAGCAGCGCGGTCTTTCGCTTCTCGCCGATGCCCGGAATTTCATCCAATCCTGAACGCCGCAGCCCTTTGCTGCGGATCTTCCGATGATATGCCACCGCGAAACGATGCGCCTCGTCGCGGGCGCGCTGGAGCAAGCGGAGCGCGGGACTCCTGCGCGGAAGGACGAGCGGCTCGCTTTGCCCCTCCAGGAAAATCTCCTCGTTTCGTTTCGCGAGGCCGATGAGCGGGATGCCCGAGACGCCGATTTCATCCATCGCCCGGCGGGCCGCCGAGAGCTGCCCCTTTCCTCCGTCGATGAGAATGAGATCGGGGGGGCGTTCATGGCCCTCCTTCAGGTGCGTGAGGCGCCTCGCGAGAACCTCGCGAATCATCGCATAATCGTCGGAGCCGCGAACCTCCCGGATCCTGAAGTGACGGTACCGGGACGGGCAGGGCGCTCCTCTCTCGAAAGCGACCATCGAGCCGACCGCGTCCGATCCCTGAATATTCGAAATGTCATACGCTTCGATCCGAAGCGGCGTCGAATGCAAGGCGAGCGCCGCCTTGAGATCCCGGAGCGCGGGCACGCTCGTCCCTTTGGATCTCGTTTCCGATGCGATCAGCAGCTCGGCGTTTTTGACGGCCAGCCGGAGCAGGGCCATTTTCTCGCCTTTCCGAGGCACCGAAATGCGAACCCGACCGCCTCGTTTCGAGCTCAGCCATTCCGAGGCGAGGCTCTCGTCCGAAAAGGCCGCCTGCACGTGAATGCGCGGGGGGACGTCGGTCGCGCCGTGAGAGTAGAGCTCGAAGAACGCCTCGAAGACGCCCGCGTCGCGCTCGGAAGCGGGCGCCGGCACCATGAACGATTCTCGGCCGTGTATGGCGCCGTCCCGGATCTTCATGACGATTCCGCACGAGAGGTTACCCTCCCGCGCGAGCGCCACGAAATCCTCATCCGTTCCGAGCGGGGTAGCCGCTCGCTGGCGCTGCGAGATCTTCTCGTACGCCGCGGCCTGATCGCGAGCCGCGGCGGCTTCCTCATACCGTTTCAAGCGGGCCAGCCGCCACATTCGATCGCGAATCGATTCGCCGAGACGCTGCGCTTTTCCCTTGAGGAAAAGGCGGACCTCCTCGACGATCTCGCGGTATTCCTTCTCGTCGATCTTCCCCGTGCAGGGCGCTCCGCAGCGGCCGATGTGAAAATTGAGGCACTCCCGCCCGGCGATTCTGCCCGCGCGCTCCCCGCGGCAATCCCTGAGAGGGAAGATCGTCCGAATCGTCCGCAGGGTTCGCCGAACGGCGTTCGTGTCGGTGAAAGGGCCGAAGTACTCAGCGCCGTCGTTTTCCAGTCGCCGCACGAGAAAGAGCCGCGGAAACCGCTCCTGCTTCGTGAGCTTCAGATAGGGATACCGCTTGTCGTCCTTGAGCCGGATATTGTAGCGGGGACGATGCTCCTTGATGAGCGTGCATTCGAGAACGAGGGCTTCGACTTCAGTGTCGGTCGCGATATACTCGATCGACTCCGCAGCCCGCATCAGGGCCGACGTTTTGGCGTCCAGCGCCTCCGGTTTCTGCAGGTAACTCCGGATGCGCGCGCAGAGATTCTTCGCTTTTCCGACATAGAGAATCCTCCCTTTCCCGTTCTTCATGAAATAGACGCCCGACGAATCGGGGAAGGAATCCGCCTTTTCTTTGAGGCGGCGCGCATGCGCACTTGACATCGATTTACCCTTCTAGTATCTTATCGCTTCACGGAGGTGAAGAATCAATGCCGATACACAAATCACCAAAGAAGCGGATGCGCCAGGACGAGCGCAAACGCGTCGTCAACAAGGCGACTCGCACGTCTCTGCGAAAAGAGATCAAGTCGTACCGTGAGCTCGAAAGCGGTGAGGCTTCGAAGGCGAAATATCCCGCGATCGCCTCTACGATCGACAGGGCCGCCAAAAAAGGTATCGTCCACCCCCGGAAGGCCTCGCGTCTCAAGTCGCGCCTTTCCCGGAAGACGGTCAAGGCCTAGGACCTGATCCGCTCCGCGATCCTTTCCACGGCTTCTCCGAGAGGGATCTCCTCCACCTGATGCGTCGCTCTGTGGAGGAGCTCCACCTTCCCTTCTTTGAGCTTCTTCCCGACGGTCAGCCGGAACGGAATGCCGACGAGATCGGCATCTTTGAACTTCATGCCGGGGCTCAGATCCCGGTCGTCGAGGAGCGTCTCGATCCCGCGTTTTTCGCATTCCGCTTCGAGCCGGCAGGCGGCGTCCCGAATATCCGCGTCGTTCATGTTGACCGCGAGTATCAGGAGGGGCACCGGGGCGATCGAAAGCGGCCAGACGATGCCGTCCGCGTCGTGAAGCTGTTCGATCGCGGCCGCGACCATCCGCGAGATCCCGAAACCGTAGCATCCCATGATGAACGGGTGGCTCTGCCCTTTTTCGTCCAGAAATTCGGCGTGCATCGCCTCGGAATACTTCGTCCCGAGCTTGAAGATATGCCCCACCTCGAGACCGTTGGTCTTCGCCATCGCAATTCCGCATTTCGGACAGAGATCCCCCTCGCGCGCCCAAACGAAATCGTCGAATCGCTCAACCGCGAAATCGCGGCCCGGCTTCACGCCGCGCAGATGCGTTCCCTCTTCGTTCGCGCCGACGATCATGCTCCCGAATCGCTTGACGAGGTTGTCCGCGTATACGCTCGTTCCCGGAGGAAGCCCGACCGGCCCCGAGAATCCCACGGGGCTTCCCGTGAGGCTCTCGATCTCCGCCGGTTCGAGGAACCGTATCTGGGGATCGTCGAAAACACGGACGAGCTTCACGTCGTTCACCTCGCGGTCTCCCGGAACGAGGACGGCGACGCAGCGATCCTTCGTCCGGTACAGAAGGGTTTTTACGATCTCCCGGGAAGTCACTCCGAGGAAGCCCGCCACCTGGTCGACCGTCGTCATTCCCGGCGTGCGCACCCGCTCGAAGGCCGGAGACGTTTGCGCGTCCCCGCGCGCTTCCGGCTCCAGGGCCGCCGCCCGCTCGACGTTGACCGCGTATCCGCATGCGCAGCTCAGGATCGACGATTCGCCGCTCTGCGCCAGCACGACGAACTCGTGCGATTCGTTGCCGCCGATGTAGCCCGACTCCGCCTCGACTTTCCGGAATGTGAGCCCGCAGCGCTCGATGATCCTCCGGTACGCGCCCTCCATGGCGCGGTAGGTTTGATCAAGCGATTCATCCGTCTGGTGGAAGCTGTATGCGTCCTTCATGATGAATTCGCGCGCCCGGACCACGCCGTAACGGGGCCTGATCTCGTCGCGGAATTTGATGAGAATCTGATACAGGCATTGCGGCAGGCTCCGGTAGCTCTTCATGTCGTCTCGCGCCACCATCGTGATGACTTCCTCGTGGGTCGGTCCGAGCGCGAACGTGCGATTGCGGCCGTCCTGGAGCTTAAAGAGCTCGGGCCCGAAGCTGCCGAGCCTCCCCGACTCCTCGTAGATCTCGATCGGATGGAGCACCGGCATGAGCACTTCCTGGCAGCCGATTGCGTCCATCTCCTCCCGCACGATCGTCTCGATCTTCGTGAGCACCTTGAATCCGAGCGGCAGGAACGTATAGACGCCCGAGGTGAGCTTGCGGATGAGCCCCGCTCGCAGCATGAGGCGATGGCTCGGAATCTCGGCCTCGGCGGGATTCTCTTTGAACGTCGGAATGCAGCTTCTTGACCAGCGCATCGTATCCTCTTTTTTCTGACGACCTGTTGCTTTTCCAGACAATACCCGTATTATACTACGCGAGGCCCGCATCGAACGCAAGATTGAAGTGCCGTTTCCCGAGCCGGGGCGCCCTTTCGGAGGCGCCGCGGACACCCGGAGGATCATGGCTCGCGATTTTCTCGATCTCCTCTCTTCCCGCGTCGTTCTTTTCGACGGAGCCATGGGAACGATGCTCTATGAGCGAGGGGTTTTCATCAATCGCTCGTTCGACGAGGTGAGCCTCACCGCGCCGGCCATGGTCGAAAGCATTCACCGCGAATACGTCGCGGCCGGGGCGGATTGCATCGAGACGAACACCTTCGGCGCGAATCGCTTCAAGCTCAAGCTGCACGGCCTCGACGGACGTCTCGCCGAGATCAACGAGACGGCCGCGCGGATCGCCCGCCGCGCCGCGGGAGACGGTATTTTCGTCGCCGGCGCCATCGGTCCTCTGGGCGTCAAGATCGAGCCGTGGGGTCCGACGGCCAACGAGGAAGCCGCCGACGCGTTTGCGGAGCAAGCGCGCGCCCTGATCGCGGGAGACGTCGACTGCTTCGTGCTCGAAACGTTCGGCGACGTCAACGAAATCCGGCAGGCAATTATCGGCGTGCGTTCGGTGAGCGCTCTTCCCATCATCGCGCAGATGACCCTCCGCGGGGACGGTCTCGGCCTCTATGGCGCCGAACCGGCCGATTTCGCCCGCAGGCTCTGCGAATGGGGCGCCGACGTCGTCGGCGTGAATTGCTCCGTCGGACCCAAGATCATGCTCGACGCGATCGAGAAGATGGCCGCCGTCGCCGATCGTCCTCTCTCGGCGCAGCCGAACGCGGGCGTGCCCCAGAACGTCGAGGGGCGAAACATGTATCTCGTTTCCCCCGAATATCTCGCGGAATACGCCCGGCGTTTCGTGCAGGCCGGCGCACGCGTCGTCGGCGGATGCTGCGGTACCACCCCCGCTCATATCCGGGCGATTCGGGGAGCGCTCAAGACGATACGGTCCGCCGCCAACGTTCAGAGCGCCGTTCCGAACGTCGAATCCCGCCCGTTCGAAATGCCCTCGCGTTCGGTGCGCGATATGTCGAAACTCGCCGATAAGATCGCGAAAGGCTCCTTCGTTTCCATCGTCGAGCTCGTTCCGCCTCTCGGTTGCGACGCGACCGGCGCTATCGCCTCCGCGCGCAAACTCGCGGACGCGGGCATCGATGCGATCAATATACCCGACAGCCCCCGCTCGTCCTCCCGAATGAGTCCCTTCGCCCTCTCCGTGCTCGTCAAGAACGCCGTCGGTATCGACGTGCTCCTTCACTATTGCTGCAGGGACCGGAATATCCTCGGCATGCAATCCGATCTTCTCGGCGCGCACGCGCTCGGACTCCGGAATCTTCTCATCATTACGGGGGATCCGATCCGCACGGTCGATTATCCCGACGCCACCGCCGTGTTCGACGTCGATTCGATCGGGCTCACGAACATCGTTTCCCGCCTCAACCGCGGGAAAGACATCGGCGATCGAAGCCTCGCGGAGCCGACCTCGTTTCTGGTCGGCGTGGGCGTCAATCCGGGCGCCGTGCATTTCGAGGAGGAAATGAAGCGTTTCGCGTGGAAGGTAAAAGCGGGAGCCGATTTTGCCGTCACGCAACCCGTTTTCGACCTCGACGTCCTCCAGCGATTCCTCGACCGGATCGCGCCGCTCGGGATACCGATCGTCGCCGGCATCTGGCCTCTCGCGAGCTATCGAAACGCCGAGTTCATCAATAACGAGCTCCCGGGCGTGACGGTTCCCGCGCCGATTCTCCGTCGCATGAAAGAAGCGCCGAGCGGCGACCTCGCTCTCGCGGAAGGAGTTGCCATCGCCGCCGAGATCCTTCGCGAGATCGCGCCGCGGGTTCGCGGCGTCCAGATAAGCGCCCCCTTCTCGCGTCATGAATTGGCCGTGGAGGTCATCGCGCGAGCGCGCGCACCCCTCGTTTAGAAATTGAATCCGAGGAAGAAATCGACGTGGATGTCGCTCGCCATTTCCTTGAAATCGGTGAGACGGCTGAAATTCACGCGGATGACCGGGAGATATCCCAGATTCATCTCGACTCCCGTTCCGACGCTCCCGAGCCACTCCGTGTCGTAAATGAACCCGCTTGCGCGACCGACGTCGAAGAACAGAGAGCCGCGAAAGAGCGGAAAATCGATCATGCCGAAGGGAAATTTCAGGAGCAAACGGTCGATGAGAGGAAAGCGCAGCTCGTTGTTGATGAGAAGCGTTCGTTTTCCCGAGAATCTGCGGAATTCGTACCCGCGCAGATCCCACGAGCCTCCGAGGTAAAACAGCTGCAGATCGCTGCCCCATGCGCTCCGGCTCACGAATCGCTGCGCGAAAACGACCCGATCGGTGAGCGCCACGTAATTGCGCGCGTCCACGTGAGCGGTCGTGCTCTCGTAACCGTCTCCGGTGAGGTCCGAAGATCGGAAGAGCGTC
>JBFYZM010000237.1:0-10023 GCA_041309505.1 Candidatus Krumholzibacteriota bacterium | reverse complement strand
CGCAGCTTCACCAGGATATTCCTCACCGAGGAGGCCCACTCCCGGTCGGCCGACAGGCTCTCGAAGCCGAGAACCCGTTCGAGGAATTTCTCGTAATCCTCGGCGATCACCTGCTCGTCTTCGGCGCGGATCAGGATCGTCTTGTCCTCTCCGCTGTAGCCGGGGAGCGTGTCGGCCTTGGTGATCACCAGGCCCACGGGGATCGGCAGCCGCGATTTGAGCGACGCGATGAGCTCGAGGACGTTGACGAACGACGAGACGCGCGCCTGGACTTCGGGATCGGCGCCGAGGATCTTCGGATCGAAGAAGAAGAGCACTCCGTCGGCGTCCGCCATGAACGAGCGTATGTTCTCCGCCTCGTCGGAACGCTCGGAGATCGATGCGGCCTTTCCGTTGTAGTCATAGGTGACCACCGGGATCTTCGTGCCGCCGTCGAGGATGGCCGTGAACTGGAGCAGGACGTCCTTCACCGTATGCTCGGGGAATTTCTTCGGAACGGACTTCGCCGCAATGGTCCCCGTGCCGCCGCTGTCGACGTCGACCCCCTTGATAGCCATGTCGTTCCTGAAGAACTCGTTGGCCGTCGCGTTGTCCCTCACCGATATATGAAAATCGTTGGTGGTTTTGCTCTGGGTGTAGAGCGCCGTGAAGAACACCGTCTTGCCGGAGTTCTCGTGGCCGAAGACGCCGACCCTGGTTCCTTCCGGCCAGGCGGCCGCGGGCGCGGCGGCGCCTTTGGATCTCTTGACCTTCTTCGCGCCCTTCTGCCCGAGCTTGAATATTTTCGCGAGCTTCATGATCCTCCCGTCACCCTATTTTCCCATGGCCTTCCCGGTCTCTTCGACATGGGACTTGAACTTCTCGAGCCTCGCTTCAGTGTACTTGTTCCACCGCAGCGGGACGAATACCGCCAGAAAAACGAACACGGCGATCATCAACCCGTAGAACAGATAGGCGGAATACCTCTGCGCGAGGGATAGCCGGACGTAGTTGAAGCTCGAGGAACCCCGCAGTTTGCTCCCGATGATCGCGAAAAACCGCTTCATCCGGTCCATGAAGCTCAGCCCGTGGGGCAGATAATCCCATTCCTTCAGATAGCTTTCCGCGAGCGGGCTCTCCTGCCTGAGCTTGTCGAAGACGCCCACGTTGCGCATATGGAACTCCAGCGAGTCCCTGTCGTTGATGATGTCCTCCCCGAGCTCGGAGCGCCTCAGGTAGAGCGTCAGCAGCTTCTGATGAACCGGCATTCCCTTGAAGTCCTCGAAATTCACGTCGGCGCTGAAGCCCCTGCTGAACTTCCTGATATAGCGCCCGATCTCCTTCAGAAAGAAATGGTTCAGCTTGAAGTTGTTGTTCAGGCTCCCCTCGCGGGCGAGGAGCGGCATGAGAACGGTCTCGAAATACGGCTTGTCCTGCCTCACGTTCCTGAACTCCCGGCAGTAGATATACGCGTTGCCCGATTGCCCGTCGGTATCGGCGACCGATTCGAAGAACGAGACGATGATCTGAATGGTCAGCTGCCGCAGATCCGAGCTGTTGAGCGGCCTCTGCTTGATCTTCTCGAGAAACACGCGGTCCACCTCGACCGCTTTTTCGCGCTGTTCCCTGAGCGCCTGGAACACGGCGCCGATCCCGTTATAGGTCTGGAAGAACCCCTCGACCTCGAAGGACGCGTAATCGCTCTCGTAGCCGGCGATATACTTGAACAGGTCCTCGATATACGACGTTATGCTCTCGCCCATTGCGTCACACTCCCGTCACGCGACATAGAGAATCAGATCCGTTTTGCCCAGTGCGGCCAGTTTCTTCGAGTCGGGAATTCCCCGGAAAATGAAGGTCACCTGCCTGACCGACGGGGATTGGAGCATGTCCATCGGATGGAGCACGACCTTGTTGCTGTAGCTCGTCGTATCGACCGCGATGGGATCGGTCTCGCCGAGCCCCCGCGCCTCGTTCACTCCCAGACGGACCTGCATGTTCCGCCACTGGGCGTCAGAAAAAAGCTCCTTGTTGATCAGCGTCACCGTATCCTTCATCGGGCATGGTTCGGCGAGCTTTATTATCAGGTAATTCAATTCGCCCACCTCTTCGAGCCGCGTGCCGCCGAGATCGCAGTTCTTGTAGGTCTTCCCCTGATACGTGATCGTCTCGGTGGCGACCGCCTGATCGGCGAGCTGATCGGGTCTCGTTTTCGAGAGGAACGCCATCAGCGCCTTCATGGTTCCGAGGATGCCGTCGATCATCCGCATCTGCCCGGCGATATCCCGGTGATCGTAGGCGGAGAGGAGGAACGAATCGATCGCCGAAAGCCACGACCCGATATCGGTGTGCGCCTCTTTCGTGAAGAACTTCTCGTTCAGGAAATCCTTGAGCCCGGGCTGCAGGTGCAGCAGCGCGGAGACGACGCGAAACAGCTTCTTGAACTGCACGATGAAGACGCCCGGGTGCGACGCGCTCCGGCCGATCGCGAAATCGTCGAGATGAGCGGCCATGTGATACACGAGATAGTGCGTCGTTTCCCTGAAGGCGCTCTGGAGCTTCGTCGAAGCCCCCTCGATGCCCTTGTCCGAAGAGGCGGCGATATGGGCGTTGATGGAGAGCTTGAGCAGGTTCTCCAGACGGTTCCGGTAATCGACCGCCATCGCGGAGAGGCGATCGTCGGCGTCGATGCTCACGCAGGGAGGAACGTAGTCGTTCGCCGGGGACACCTCGGAGCCGTTCACCGCGAGAACGGCGATCTGCAGGTACATCGCTTCGGGCAGATTCGGCGGTTCGCCGAGGGTTATCCGGTACGCGGGAATCTCGTACGGGATTCGCGGCACTTCCTCCGACGGATCGGGATCGCCCACCTGCCGCTTCTCGCCGGGGGCGACCCCCAGGAACACCGGGATACGCGTCGCGGTAACGTCGGCCTCGGCCTTGAGCACCCCGCCCCCGAGCGTCGACTCGCCGAACTCCACGGCCATCCCGCAGGGAAGCAGGGCCTGACAGCGTCTCACCTCGACCCGAAGCCGGGTCCCGCTCATCGTCGCGCTCAGTTTCAGCGGCGGCCCGGAAGCGTCTTTCTTCACCAGGCCGAAACGATCCCCCGCGTCGAAGGCATGCCAGCGGACGAGCTCTTCGAAGTAGCTCTCCTGGCCCCGCAGGTGCCCCATGGTCAAGAGCATCCCGTCCCGCCAGTTCGTCGATTGCAGCTTGAATCCATCCATTACGGTTACCTCACCGCGTCATTGAGACTCCAGGGACGCCCCCGTCACAGGTACGTCGAAAACCCGAGATACTTCTCCGCGCCGGCCCGGGCCGCCGGCCTTTCGACCTTGATCGCGATCGTGCGGTCGAGATCTCCCGGCGTGCAATAGTCGAGGAACGCTTCGATCCTGCGCCGCGTCCGCCCCCCGGGCAGAAGGTCGCGGATCTCTCCGGGCGGAACGCCGTTGAATTCCACCTCGTACCTGCTGTCGCATTCCTCGAACGACCTCCCGATCACCGTTTCGGACCCGAGCCGCGCCCCCTTCGATCCCAAGCGGTATCTGATATCCTCGGGGATCGGCGTCGAGGCCGTCCGGTTTTCCTTGAGGCGCACGTCATACCCGAACAATCTCTTCAATACGACCGTCACCGCCGCGGGATTCCCGCCCCACAGGTGCAGCGAAGGGAGAATAGCCGCGAGAAACGCGGTCCTTCCCGCGCCCCGGGCCTCGTCGCCCGGACGGTATTCGAACAGATCCATGAACCGCCGCAGGTGGCCGCCGTCCGTGATTCCGAAATCGTAGCGGAGCATCTGCATCCGCACGGCCGCCGTGTAACGGATCGCCGCCGCGTCGAACGGCGCCATCAGCGAACGCGCCGCCGTCTCCCACGTGTTGTCGCTCGCGCGTATCCCGCCGAGCCCGTAGAAGAACTGATACGGTAGAAAATCGACCGCGCTGAAGCATCCGACGTTCAGCGTGACGACCGCTCCCGGAGGGATCGCCGCGCCCGGTGCGGGGTCCTGGGAACGTATCTCGCCCCGGTAGTTCTCGTATTCTCCCGCCGCGCGCACGCGGATATCGCCGAGCGGAACCCCCATGCTTTCGAGGAGATTTATCGCCGTCAGGTAATGGAACCGGTACCGGCGGCCCAGAAAATCGGGCATTATTCTGGTTTTTTCGCTCATCCTGCCTTGACGATTTCCACCTTGAACTGGCTGTTGATCGATGTGCGCGCCTTGAGAAACGAGGAGAGACGGACCCGAAGGAGCTCGATCTCGTCATCCGAATAGAATTCCTTCGCCTTGACGGTCGCCCTGACCACGACGCATTTCCTGACGCCGTTCTCGGTCCTCATCACGCCCTTTTCGCAGTCCGCGGCCGTGATCCGCTCGTCGAAGGTCTTCACCCAGCCGATCATCTGATCGAACGACATGGCCCTGTCGCGCCCGCGCAGGCGCGCCGAGACCTCGGCGACGATCTGCCGCTCGTTCTTCGCCGGAACGGCGCCGCCGACGGGAACGACGTTCTTCAGAGAGGATATTCCGGGATGATTCTCGTACATCTCGGTTATCTTGCCGGCCGCGATGCCGTTGGCGCTCGTCCCCGCGGTCACCGAATAATTGACCGTTATCGACTCGGGAGGGAGCTCGATGGAAGCGGAAAAATCGAACCAGAGGCAGAGCCGCCCGTTCTGCTCCAGCAAGTTGTAGAAGCTGCTCTCGTCCGACGACAGCGCTTCATGCTGCGGAACGTACGCCTTCCCGACGGAATCCGAAACCGAGATGATCTCGAGAATGTCGTCCGGATCCTCGGGGATTTCGATCTCGATGAGCCGGTTCCCGCCCGTGTGCTTGAACAGCGTCTGCTCGTGCCTGTTGACCGTGACGAAGCAATCGAAATCGGCCCTGAACGGCGACTGGAACACCGATCTGTCTCCGCGGGAGGGCAGCTGAATCCGTATCCAGTAGAGAGTCTCCGGCGATCCCGGAAGAACGACGCCGGCGCCGGCCGCCGCCTTCATGAACGCGCCGTCCGGGTTTCCGCGCCGCCAGGGCGTGACGAAGCCGCGCGGAACGATCACGAAGTTGTTCTCGAGCGGCCTGAAAATGTCGCTGCTTTTTCTGAGACCTCCCCAATCGAGCGTCTTCCCGCCGGCCGTGAAGATATCGTCCAGGGTGCCGGAAAGGCCCGGGCAGAAGCCGCCTTCCTCGTAGAACCGGCCGTCGACGCACGGCAGCCACCGCGACCACCTGAGCTGCTTCAGAGCTTCGGCGCTTCCCCGCACGAACAGAACCGCGTTCTCGAAATCCTCCGCCGGGCCGCCGTGCTCTATAGCCATGTAGAGCGCCGCCTCGCCGCCGGCTCCCGCGGCGGATTGCGCCCGCTCCGCGGGTCGCGCCCCGACCTCCGGCGCCGGCGAGATATCGCGCACCCCGTCCCCGGCCATAGAGTAGAGATTCTTCAATTTCGCGTTCAGGAGTTTCTCGATGCGCAGCGTCGAGAAGAAAAAGGTCTTCCCGCCGTCTCGCTCTTCCTTGTAGAAGAACCGGGACCGGGGATCGACGTGGATGACCGGATCGGACGGCGCGGCCTGGATTACCGTGAAAGCGGGCACCGGCCACCGCATGCTCTCCGGATACATTGACCGGATCAGCGCGTTGGACGCGTGCGTCCAGGTATCCGTTATTTTACCGTCGATCGAGGCGAGCTGGCTCGCATAGAGCTTCAGCATGATCCGCAGGATCGGATCCATCCGATCGGGGGATTCGGGAATATCGGCGTTCCAGGAACGCATCTCGCGGTGCATGTCCTGGAAGATCTCCTCGGCCGTCCTGGATTTTTCACCGTCCATATCAACCTATGCTGAATATCTCCTCGAACCGTTTCTCGTCCTTTTCTTCCTTGTAATTGCCGATCACCTTGACCGCGATTCCGATGGGATGATTGGAGCCCGTCTGGATGTTCACGAGCGACACCGAGACGTTGTAGAGCCGCGGTTCGTTCTTCGTGATGGCGCCGCGGACGCTGCCCTGCACGTCGGACTTATTGACCATGAAGAGATCGGAGTACTCCCGCTCCCAGAGGTCGCACCCGTATTCGGGATCGAACGGCAGCGAACCCCTCCGCGTGCTCAGGATCAGGCCGATCGAATGGGAGATCGAATCCTGCATGCCCGTTTTCCCGAGATACCCCTTGCGCAAAGCGAATGGTAACGACAGATATTCCATCTTCATCCCTAGTTGAGATTGATCATGCCGCCCTTGACGTTGACCATGGCGTTTCCCTTGATTTCGTTGTTGGCTCCCGCCTCGGATTTGATATTGGCGCTGGCCTTGATCTCGACGTTGGCGCCCTCGATCTTCACGTCGGAAGCGGCTTTGATCGTGATGCCCTGGTCCGCCTCGATGGTGACGTTCCGCTTTCCCTTGACGGAGATATCCCCCTCCGTGCTGATCGAGATCGAAGGCCCCGATATATCGAGGACGATTCTGTTCTTTCCGTCCTTCTGCGAGATGACGATCTGCTCGGCGCCGTCCTTGTCGTTCAGAACGATCTTGTTCCCGCTCCGGGTCATGAACATCTTGACGTCGTTGTCGGAGGAGATCGCCTCCTGCATGGGGGCGTTTTCCTTGTTGTAAAGGCACCCGAGCACGATCGGATGATCGGTGTTGCCCTGTTCGTACCCAACCAGCACCTCGTCGTCCAGCTCGGGAAGGGCGTACCACCCGCGGCCCTTCCCCGCGTGCGGCACGGCCATCCGCACCCACGCGGTCTGCTCGGCGTCGAGCCACGGATAGCTGATCTTGATCCGGCCGAGCTTGTCGGGATCCTTCAAATCGACGACCCTGGCGACGTGCATCCCGGCAACCGGCTCTTTCCTCGCCGCGACGACGCGCTCGACGCTCGCCGTTTCGGCCTTTCGCCCTTCGCCGGATTCGAGGCCCTTCGCCGGCTTCCCCGCGGGATACGCGATATCGAGGGGCGCGCACACGAACGTATTGTGGTACTTCCCGCTGTCGTCGAAAATATGGCTGACTTCGGTCACCCAGTACTGCCCGTCGAGCTTTTCCATCCCCGTGACCCGGGCGCAGATTCCGACGCGAAGCTCGGGCACGATCGATTGGCCGACGCACGAGATCATCGATCCCATCGCTTTGCGCCGTTCGTTCTTCAGGGTATTATCGAGGGTCTGCGCGTCCCCGACCATCTTCGGCGCCGACGAGAATCCGGAATCCTTATAGATCTTTCTCGATGCGTCCGGCGAGGTCTTCGAGATATTCGAGAGGACGGCCTCCTGCGAGATCGACTTGCTGTCCTGCGAGTACGTCTTCTTCTGTTCGTAGTTGTAGACGTCCGCCTTGAACTCGACCGGAGCGGTGCCGAGCCCCAACCTGAACGCGCCGAGATCCTCGCGCCATTTCAGATCCACCGTCGTATCGCCCTTGGCCGGCCCGAGATTGAAGTCCCTGCCGGAGTACCACGCGAACATCCCCGAACCGGCGGCGAGGCGCCTGATATATTCGTAATCGGTTTCCCGGTACTGGGTGTCGAACTTGTACGTGCCCTTCGTCGACTCGATCTTTCCGACCGTGACGGGATAGGCGCCGAGGATGGCGCTTACGATATCGCTCGCGCTTTTGTCCCGGTAGATCGCGTTCCGTATCGCGCCGTCCATGGCGATCGTCGGGGAGGCGGCGTGGAGCACAACGGCGTTCAGGCCGTCGATGCTGTTGTCGATCTGCACGTCGGTGATCACGCCGATGAACTCGAGGGCGCGCGATTCGTCGACGACGCCCCCCTTGGGCTTGATGGCGAGCGTGACGCTGCTTCCGAGGAATCTCGTGAACTGGCCGGGATCGTCGATATCCTTCTTGGATTCTTTCGTCCCGACCTGCTGGATGCGGATCATGAGCCGATGATGAGAATCGATGAATTGATCCAGCCGCACGAGCGATATGTTGAACTTTATTTCTTCTTGGTCAACGCGGACCAGACATTCGGCCGGCGTTCCAAGTACAGCGTTGGCAGCCATTTCTCACTCCCAGCCGGAAGCAGGCCGGTCCCGGTCCGGTCGATTCCGGACCGGGACCTCACGACCCGGTTACTCTATGAACGAACCGCCTCGCTTCGGGCGGCGGAATTCTTCGGGGCTACTCCTGCCAGCGATTGTCTATCTCCGCGTCGGCGATCTTGAGTATCTGGCAGGAAATCTCGAACTCCTCCCATATCTGCTCGTCGGGGGAGTTCTTGATATGGGGGACGGTTTCCGAATATGCCGTGATGAATCCGTTCTCCCACACCAGTTCCTTCATCGTGGCGTCGTCCGGGCTCTTGAAGGTGACGCTCCCGCCCTTCCAGTTGGGTTTCGAGGAATCCATCGCCCAGCGGGCGACGTCGGAGCTCGCGTCCGATTCCCGCACGATCCTGATGGTGCCCGCGTGCGCGCGATCGGCGGGGCGGCCCGTTTCGTCCTTTGCCGTGTAGAGCGAATAGGAAACCGAATACACGTTCTTGAAAACGACGCCGTCGATCGTCAGCGTAGGTCTTCTTGCCATGGTCCGCTTCTCCTTTCGAACGCCTCAGGCGAGGCTACGCGTTCACTTATCCCTTATCTTTCACGTTCGTCTGGTTGTCCTCGTTCCAGGCCGTGAACTCTATGTTGAACGTCCTGGCGGGATACTTGGGATTGAGCGCTATCTTGATATCGACCTCCTGTCTCTTGCGCATCTCTTCGTCGGCGAAGATCTCCACCTTGTAATCCTCGAGGATGTTGTCTCCGCCCGAGATCGCTTTCATGAACTTGTCGATATCGCGCCGAAGGGCGTCTATGAACTTCTGGTCGATCACCGAGAAGGTCTGCTTGTTGAGGTAATTGCGCAGCGTCTTGTACACGTAATCGTACGTCCGCCTGATCGAATAGACGTTGAACGTCTCCTTCGTCGAAAGGGTCGAAGAACCCATCGCGACGACGGCTCCCTCGAAGTTGACCATCGTATTGACGCCCTTCTCGTTGATCTTGCTGGCGTCCGGCTGATTGGCCCTGAACCTGAGGTACTTCGATTCGGCGATCTTTCCGTACTTGAATCCGGCGGAGGGCTGCTGCATGCCGACCGTGGAGTCGCCCTGGTACATCTTGCCGGCCACGACCGAGGAAGGAGCTATCCACATGGCCTCGTCCTCGTACTGGTTGGCCTCGCGCGCCATGACCCAGTTCGCGAAAACCGACGCGTACTGCTTGTAGTCGTCGATCCCGGCGAGGCCCGCGTACGCGGGATCCTCGAGCATATCCATGACCTCCTCGAACTTCTCGAAGTTCGGAAGGTCGGTGATGACGTGCATCTTGTTCGCGAGGCCGAGCTGGCGCGCGACCGTGTCGATGTTCTCGACCGAACCGAGCCATCCCGGCACGACCGCCATCGAGAAGCATTCCTTGACCGACCATTCGCGATACAGGTCGGAGATCGCTTTCCCGAGCTTCTCGAATTTTTCCTTGTCGTTGGGATTCATCAGCTCGTCGGCGCTGATGTTGGAGAACCACGCGTTGATCTTCTCGTCGGGCTCCTGCTGCGCGTTCGCGAAGAATTTGTCGATCGCGCGATAGGTCGTCTCGGTCTCCCGGCCGGCCTGAAGGACCCGTTTCATGTTCTTTTCGAGGTTCGCTTCCAGCTTCGTCATCTTGTCGTTGATAGTCTTCCGCATGGCGTCGGGATCGTCCGAGCTCGACAGCGCCTCGACCCAGAGCCTGAGTCTCTCGGCGAGGAGCTTTCTCTGTTTGGCGAAGTCCTGCTTCGTCAGGAATTCCTTTCTCTGGAAATCCTTTTTCGGATCGAGCCATTCGACGCCCCTGACGAGATCGCCGTCGGCCGTCTTGAACGAAGGAAGCATTTTCGCGAGCTCTTCGAACTTCCCGAACTTCTCGCTGAGCAGCTCGGCGAACTCATCACCCGTCAGGATCGGTTTAACAAGAGCGTGTGCCCCAGAGATGCCTGTGGTGTACTGGTAGACGTAGAAATTCATGTACATGTGACTGAACTGAGCCCAAGTTATACCC
>JBFYZM010000236.1:0-2583 GCA_041309505.1 Candidatus Krumholzibacteriota bacterium | reverse complement strand
CGTTTCCGGACTCGCCCCCGCCGTCGACGTCGGAGATCGTGTCGAGCAGACCTCCCGTCGCCCGCACGATCGGGATCGTGCCGTACCGGAGGCTGTACATCTGGTTGAGACCGCACGGTTCGTAGCGGGACGGCATGAGAAAAAAGTCGCTCCCCGCCTCGATGAGGTGGGCCAGCCGATCGTTGAATTCGAGCTTGACCCCGAACTGCCTGGGATATTTCTTCGCGAAACCCCAGTAGAGCTCGTGATACTTCTCCTGTCCCGTTCCGAGGACGACGAGGTTGATCCCGAGCGCCATGAGCGGCTCGAAGGCCTCCGCGAGGATATCGAATCCCTTCTGATCGACGAGCCGCGAGATCATCCCGATCACCGGGCTCACGCCCGTCTGCGGAAACGAAAACGCCTTGAGCAGCTCTGCGCGATTCTGCCCTTTTCCGGCGAGCGCCGCCGGAGTGAACCGATGCGGAATGAGAGCGTCTTTCGCCGGATCCCAAACGTCCATATCGATGCCGTTCAGGATCCCGACGAGATCGCTCTTTCGCGACCGCAAAACCCCTTCGAGCCCGCAGCCGTATTCCTCCGTGCTCGTGATTTCCTCGGCGTACGTCCTGCTCACCGTGCTGACGACGTCCGCGTACGAGATCCCGATCTTCATCAGGTTGACCCGACCCCAGAACTCGAACGGGCTCATCGGCGAGAAGAGGGACGCCTTGATCCCCGCCTTCTGCATGAACTCCGGTCCGAACACTCCCTGGTACGCGAGATTGTGGATGCTGAACACCGTCGCCGCTCCGGCGAGATGCGGATCATCCTGACCATCGAGGTTCACGTACGCGGGAATGAGGCCCGAATGGAAATCGTTGCAGTGAATCACGTCGGGATGCAGATCGAGCGCCTTGACGGTCGCGATAACGGCGCGGTTGAAGAATATCGTCCTCTCATCCTCGTCGGGAAACGCCTTTCCCGTTTCGGGAACCGTATAGATCCCTTTCCGCGCGTAGAAACGATCGTTGTCGATGAAATATACGCGGACGTTCGTGCGAGGCTTGAAACACGAGTAAACGCGGAACCGTTCGAGATTCCCGGCGACGCGCACCTCGAGCGTGGGAAGGGCGGCCTCGGGCTTGATGCCGAACGCGGCTCGATCGATCGACGCATAGAGCGGCGTGAAGATGCTCGTGGCCGCTCCGAGCTTCTCGAGCTCGTCCGGAAGCGCTCCCATGACGTCGGCGAGCCCGCCGACTTTCGAGAAAGGAACGATTTCGGTCGTCACGAGGACAAGATTCAGATCTCTCTTCGCCATATCGTCATTCCTTTGTCATGAGTTCTTCTGCTCGAGCTGCTCCAAATGGTTGCGAAGCGCCTCCGCCGCATGCTCGGGCGGGGTCGGGTTGATGTAGAATCCGCTCCCCCATTCGAATCCCGCGACGCGGGTGAGCTTCGGCATGATCTCGATGTGCCAGTGGTAATACTCGAGATCGGGAGTTTTGCAGGGAGCCGTATGGATGATGAAGTTGAAGGGAGGAACGTCGAGGACCTCGTCGATTCTCTTGAGAACGAGTTTCATCATATCGGCGAGCTGAGGAAACCAATCGGATCCCGTTTTCTCGAAGGCGGAAACGTGCTTGATCGGCAGAATCCACGTTTCGAAGGGAAAGCGCGCCGCGTACGGCGCGATCGCGATGAAAAAATCGTTAATGAAGATGATGCGCTTCTTCGTTTCTATTTCCTGCTTGATGATGTCGCAGAATATGCAGCGCTCCTTGAGCTTGAAGTGGAACTGCGCGCCGTCGAGCTCTTCCATCGCGCGTTTCGGGATGATCGGCGTCGCGATGAGTTGAATGTGCGAATGCTCGAGCGAAGCGCCCGCTTCCTCTCCCCTGTTCTTGAACACGAGGATGTACTTGAAGCGCGGATCCTTGTTGAGGTCGATGCACCGGTCGCGGATCGCCCAGAAGATGCTCTCGACGTGCTCGCTCGAAAGGTCGGGAAGCTGCGTGAGATGCTGCGGAGATTCGATGAGCACCTCGTGCGCGCCCACGCCGCGCATCGTGTCGTAGATGCCTTCCGCCCGCTTGTCGAGATCCCCCTCGATCTGAAGGGCGGGGAATTTGTTCGGCACGACCCGCACCTTCCATCCCCGCGAATTGGGGGCCGATTGCGGGTTCCGGTACGCGAGCACTTCGGGAGGGGTCTTGTCCTCGTTTCCGTCGCAAAAGGGGCAGAATCCCCCGACGGCGGGGCGTTTCTCCATCTTGTACTCGATGGGGCGTTTGCCCCGTTCGGTCGAGATGATCACCCATCTCCCCGTGATGACGTCTTTGCGCAACTCCGGCATCTCGCGCGCGGCTCCTTTCCCCTTCGAATTCCGGTGCTATCTGCGAATGGTGGTTCTCACGATCCAGCTGCCGGGATACGCTCCCGCGAGCTTCGATCTGGCCTGAGCGGCATCCTTGCGCTCGGCGAAGTCCCCCGCGCGCACCTTATAGAGACCTTCCTCATACTCGAGATATGCGCTCATCGCCGTTTCCGCGGCGATCCGCTGCCTGACCTTGTCCGCCGCGGCGCGATCGCTCGAGGCAA
>JBFYZM010000235.1:0-7255 GCA_041309505.1 Candidatus Krumholzibacteriota bacterium | reverse complement strand
CCGCGCCGTTCATCGTCATCGCGAGGGCGAAGCCGACGCTCGCGGGGGAGATGAAGATATTCTCACCCGGCTTTTCCCTGACGAGCTCCCTGTAGAGATTGACGCCGAAAGAGGCGTATGCACCCGTTTCCACGCCTCTCTGCGGAGACGCCGGCCTGTCCGCCGGGGCTCCCGCGGCGGCGAGGACTTTCGGCGGTGGAGATGCGGACACCGATGCGCATGAGGTCGCGCAGGCTGCATGGACAAGGACGACGCCCGCGATTGCGAGAGCCGCGACAGGCGATTCCCATGAGAATTTCATATTGAACCTCCCCGTGTGTTCGCCGATGATAGCGGGGCCGCGAGGCGGGATCAACGGAATTCGGGCCGGACGCCGCCGTTCGACGGATTTGCACGGGCGGGATCGGTGGCTTATATTGGAGGAACACAGGTCCGAGCGCGGTTCCTGAGGCGGCGGGGAAGCGCGCGGGAGCACTCATGATCAGCGCGAAAAACATCTCGAAATCCTTCAAGGACGTGCACGCGGTCCGCGGCGTGAGCCTCGAAATCCCGAGGGGGCAGTACATCGCGATCCTCGGCCCGAACGGCGCGGGGAAGACGACCCTCGTCGAGATGATCGAGGGGATCCAGAAGCCCGACGCGGGGGAGATCCGCATCCTCGGGAAGCACTGGAGCGCCGACGAGGCGCATCTTCGACGCATCATGGGGCTCTCGCTTCAGGAGACGACGTACATCGACAAGCTCACCGTCGAGGAGACGCTCAATCTCTTCGCGAGCTTCTTCGGTCTCGGGACCGGCGTCGCTCCCCGGATCCTCGATCTCATCAATCTCGCCGACAAGCGGAAGAGCTACGTCATGAATCTTTCCCATGGAATGCGGCAGAGGCTCTCGATCGGCATCGCCCTCATCAACGAGCCGGAGATCCTCATCCTCGACGAGCCGACGACCGGTCTCGATCCGGTCGCTCGGCGCGAGATATGGGACATTCTCGTCGATCTGAAGAAGAAGGAGACCTCGCTCATCCTCACGACGCATTACATGGAGGAGGCGGAGTATCTGTGCGACTACATCGTCATCATGGACAAGGGGAGCGTGATCGTCGAGGGAACTCTCGGAGATCTGCTCGCAGCCCATACGCACCGGGAGGTCATCTCGTTCACCGTGCCTGACCGGCGCGGGGCCGAAGCATTCGCCCGGGTCGAGGGGGCTCTCGGTCTCGTGTGGGACGACAAATCGAACCGGGGACATCTCTCGGTCAGGGATATCGTCACGTCGCTCCCGCGTTTCCTCGAGGCGGTCGAGCGCGAGAAGACGACGCTCCTCGCTCTCGAGTGCAGGAAGATGAATCTCGACGACCTTTTCATATCGCTCACGGGCAGGCATCTCCATGAATAGGCCGTTCGTCAATCTCGTCGCGCTGCAGTTCAAGGAGTTCTTCCGGGAGCCGGAGATCATCTTCTGGGCGTTCGTCCTTCCGATCGTCCTCTCGTGGCTCCTCGGCATCGCGATCGGCTCGGGAGGGGGCTCCGTATCGGGGAAGGCCGCGGTCATCGAGAGCCCGGAAGCGACCGCGGATTACTGGACCTCCTGGATCGCGCGCTCGCGGGATGCCTCTCGCGGGGAGCATGCGATCGACTTCGTTATTCTCACGCGAGACGAGGCGATTCTGGCGCTCAAGAAGGGGGAGATCTCCCTCTTTATCGATCGGATCCCCGGGAGCGACGCCGTGCGCTATTCCTTCGATCCGCGGAGCGGGGAGGCGCAGATGACCTACCTCGCGATCGAGCGCGCCCTCGACGGCGCGCGGCCGGGGGCGCGGCCGCCGGGCGAGGTCGTCGCGCTCAGGATCCAGGGAACGCGCTACGTCGATTTTCTCGTGCCGGGGCTTCTCGCGATGGACATCATGAGCTCGGCGCTCTGGGGAATCGGCTGGGCGCTCATCGAAATCCGCATCAAGAAGCTCCTGCGCCGCATGGCGGCGACGCCGATGCGCAAGTCGATGTTCCTCGCCTCGCATTTCGTCACGAGGCTCATCGTGAACGCGCTCGAGTTCGTCGCGCTCTTCGGGTTCGTCTATTTCTATTTCGGCGTGAGGATCCAGGGAAGCGTGCCGGCGCTCGTCGCGATATTCGTCGCCGGCAACATGGCCTTCGCGGGGCTTTCGATTCTCATGTCGTCCCGGACGGCGAACCCGCGCGTCGGGAACGGTCTCATCAACGCGATCACCTTTCCCATGACGCTCCTCTCGGGCGTGTTCTTCAGCTACCACCATTTTCCCGACTGGGCGATCCCGATCGTCCGGAAGCTCCCGCTCACGATGCTCGCCGATTCGATACGGAGCATCTTCAACGAGGGGGCCGGATTCGCCCAGGTCGCCCTTCCCGCGTTCGTGCTGGCGGCTCTCGGCGCGCTTTTCTTTTTCGCCGGCATGAGGATTTACAAATGGAATTGACAGGATAGTCGAAATGCGTTCCATTAGATCCATCGCGAGGCGCTTCGTTGTCTGTGCGTTTCTGTTTCTCGTCGCCGCGGATGCGGCGGCCTTCGAAGACGCGGAGAACGTACGGGAGGATGCCGGCGAGCCGCACTCCGCCGTGAAAGTGTATCCCGATGGAAGTTTCGACTGGGACTACGTGAACGACTGCATTCCGTACGTCGATTACGTTCGGGATCGTGCGGACGCCGATTTGTATCTATTGATAACGAACCAGGTTACGGGGTCCGGTGGATATGAGTATACGATCGAGATCGTCGGGCAGAAGCAGTTCGCCGGAATGAGCGATACGCTCGTGCACTACTGCAGAGCGGCCGAAGCGGGGGAAATCGAGCGCGCGGGCGTCGTGGGGGCGTTGAAGATGGCGCTTATGCGATACGTGGGCCGCACTCCCATCGGGGAAAAAATCACGATCGGATATCGAAGCGAGGAGATAATGATGGCCGCGGCCGATCCGTGGGACCGATGGGTGTTCTCGCTCTCATGCTCGCCGAGCGTCTCGGGATCGCAGGTGGACGAAAGCCGCTACGTCTCGGGAAGCGTCTCGGCCGATCGCGTGACCCGCGACCTCAAGCTGAGCTTCAGGGCTTACTCGTACTACAGCGAATCGGAACAGACGCTTCCGTCGAAGACCGTGCACCTGATCCGGCGTTCCAGCAGCTTCGACGCGCTCGCCGTGAAGAGCGTCGGCGATCATTGGGGCGTCGGCCTGATCGGGGAGGCGTTCGGGCAGTCGTACCAGAACAAGAAAAGATGCTACGATATCTCTCCGGCGATCGAGTACAGCGTATTTCCATACGCACAATCCACACGCAGGGAGCTCGCTTTCTTCGCCCAAGTCATCTTCACCGACGTCGTGTACCAGGAGCTCACGATCTACGACAAGATCGAAGAGAAGCTCCTGAGCTACCGCGTGAGCCTGCCGGTGTACGTCAAGGAGCCGTGGGGAACCATCCGCTCCAGCGTATCGTGGCAGCAGTACTTTCACGACGCGAGCATCTACAGGCTTTCGATCTCCCCGATGATCTCGTTTCAGGTGGCCAAAGGTCTTTGGCTCAACCTCCAGGCAAGCTACTATCGGCTTCACGACCGGATCGATCAACCGAGGCGGACCCTGACGGACGAGGAGATTCTCCTCAATCTGAAAAGCCTCGCGTCCACCTACGAATACTCGTTCGGGGTCGGGTTCAGCTACACCTTCGGCTCGATGTATTCGAACGTCGTGAACCCCCGCTTTTTCGGCGACTGATCCCCCGCGGGTAGGGTCCCCGCGATTTCGCTTTCGCGCGGCTCCGCCGCGTGATAGTTTTCGATTCGAGACGGGGTGGCGGAAGGATGGCGATTCGCGCGGCGGGTTTTCGCGTCAACGACAGGGAGGATCGATATGAAGCGTGCATTTTCAGTCATGGCGGCGATCGTGCTCGCGATTTGTTTCGCGTTCCCCGTTTTCGCCGAAGCTCCGAAGAGTATCCAGCTTCCCGCGCCCCAGATGGACGGCGGCATGCCGCTCATGAAAGCGCTGAAGCTGCGATGCACGGCGAGGGAGTTCTCCGGCGAGGCGCTCTCCGCGCAGGAGCTCTCGAACCTGCTCTGGGCCGCGTGCGGCGTCAACCGTCCCGAGAGCGGTAAGCGCACGGCGCCGACCGCGATGAACAAACAGGAGATCGACGTCTACGTCGCGCTCGCCGAGGGGCTCTATCTCTACGACGCGAAGGCGCACGCGTTGGGCCTCATCCTCGCTCAGGATCTCCGCGAGGCGACCGGCAAGCAGGACTTCGTGGCAAGCGCGCCGGTGAACCTCGTTTTCGTCGCGGACTATGCGAGAATGGGGGAGGGGCCGAAGGAGATGCAGGATTTCTACGCAGCCATGGATACCGGCTACATCAGCCAGAACGTGTATCTCTATTGCGCTTCGGCCGGTCTCTCGACGGTGGCGCGCGGTTGGGTCGACAAGGAAGCTCTCGCGAAAGCGATGACGCTCGGAGCCGATCAGAAGATCATGCTCGCGCAAACGGTCGGATATCCGAAGAAGTAGCTCCTCTTGATTTCGAAGAACGCACGGCAATCGGGCGAGCGCGGGAGCGAATGCGAGACGTGCCCGCGCTCGTGCCGCGCCGATCGCGCGGCCGCGGCCGGCTATTGCCGGTCGGGGGGCGGGATCGAGATCGCGTCGATTTGCCTTCACCGCGGCGAGGAGCCCGCGATATCGGGCGAGCGCGGCATCTGCAACATATTCTTTTCGCACTGCAACCTGCAGTGCGTCTTCTGCCAGAATTTCCAGATCAGCAGGAACGACTCCCCCACGAAGACCATGAGCGTGGAGGAAGTCGTTCGGACCGTGTCCCGCTTTCTCGACGAGGGGGCCTCGTCGATCGGGTTCGTTTCTCCCTCGCACATGATTCCCCAGATGCGCAGAATCGTCGAGGCGCTCCGAGCGGACGGACTCCGCCCGGTCGTCGTGATGAACACGAACGCCTACGACAGGGCGGACACGATCGCGTCGCTCGAGGACATCGTCGACGTCTATCTTCCCGATTTCAAGTATATGGATCATTCGCTCGCGCTCGAGCTTTCCGGCGCGTGGAACTATCCCGAGGTCGCGCTCGCCGCGCTCCGGGAAATGCACCGGCAGAAGGGATCGAACCTCTCGCTCAGGGACGACGGCACCGCGGCCTCCGGGCTCATCGTCCGTCATCTGATCATCCCGGGGCAGACGGAGAACAGCAAGGCGGTGCTCAGGGCGATCGCCGGAGAGCTGTCTCCTTCGGTGCACCTCTCGCTCATGTCCCAGTATTATCCGCCGCCGGGAGTCGCCGGGCATCCCTGGCTCGCGAGGACGATCACGCGCGCCGAGTACGAGGAAGTGCTCGACGAGCTCGAGCGGCTCGGATTTCACCAGGGGTGGGTGCAGGAGATGGACAGCCAGGAGACGTACCGGCCCGATTTCACGAAACCGCATCCGTTCGAATGAGGCGCGGCACGATTCGAATGATTCCCGGCTCGACCGGTCCGGATGGGTCCCCGCGCGACGGCAGCCGCCGCGGCGCGCCCTAGCGCGCTTTTCTCCGCACCGCTTCCTTGATTCTCTGCACGTGTCCCCTGCCGAGCGCTTTGACCTCGCAACCGAGCTCGAAGTAACGGCGGATGCTCTCGTCCGGGAGTATGCCGTAGCAATCGATCACGGCGACCGGGCCGCCCGCCTTCTTCACGACCCAGGACGGATCGAGCTTCAGATATGGTTCGTGCGGCACGGCGAAGATGATCTCCTCGACTCCCCTGAGGGTCTCGCCAAGATTCTTCGTCCCCCGGATTTTCTTGAGATCTTCCTGGTTGCGGAAGAAGCGGCTCCATGAATTGCCGGGAGACGGGTAGCTGTCCTGCATTTCGAGCTCGTACCAATGCTCGACGTAGGGATCGTGCACGCGCATGAAGGCGCCCATCTCGGTGAGCTTCCGGACGACCATTTCCGATCCGCTGTATCGCGTGTCTCCGACATCCTGCCGGTAGCTCGCGCCGCATATGAGCACCTCGGCCCCCGCGATGTAGCGCCCCATGTTCCTGAGCGCGTCGCGTACGAGCTCGGCGACGTGCAGACCGCGCGTGTCGTTGATGTCGATCGCGGTGGGCGTGAGCTTGAACACGCTGTCCCCGTCCTCGAAACCGAGGATGTGCTGATACGCCCAGTAGCCGAGCCCTCCGTCCTTCGGGAGACAGTAGCCGCCGATGCCGGGGCCTGGGAAAATCATGTTGCTGTGGGTCGGCCGCATCCGTATCGCCTTGATGACTTTCGTGAGATCGACGCCGTTCCGCTCGGCGAAGAGGCTCCATTCGTTCAGAAAGGCGAGGATCGTCGCGCGGTACGAGTTCTCGACGATCTTCGTCGTCTCCGATTCGATCGGGCGGTCCATGACGGTGAGGGGGAAGTCTTTCGTGTTGAGGACCTCGCGGAGAAATTTCTCGACGCGCTTCGAGGCCTCCGCGTTGCAGCCCGAGCAGACGCGCCAGAAATCGCGGATGCTGCGCACGTATTCGCGCCCCGGCATCACGCGCTCGAAGCTGTGGGCGAGAAGCGGCGCCGACTTGATGCCGCGCTCGGCGAACGCGCGTTTGAGGATCGGCCACACGATGAATTCGGTCGTGCCCGGCGCGACCGTCGTCTCGATGAGCACGAGGCATTTCGGCCCTATCTTTTCGCCGACGGTGCGCATCGTCGCCTCGAGGGCCGCCATGTCCGCCTCGCCCGTGCGCATGTTCCCGAGCTCGTTCTTGAGGTAATCGCATTGAACGTCGATGACGACGCAATCGGCGAGCTTCAGGACGTCGCTCGCGAAGGTCGCCGTGAAGGTCTTCTTCTCCTTTACGGTGCGCTCGATGATCTCGTCCACTTCGGGATCCTCGGCCTTGACGGGGGCCGAGCCGCGGTTGAGAACGGGAATCTTCCAGTAGCTTCGGGTGCTCGGACGCTGGCACCCGATGACGAACTTGCTCGGTTTCCCCTTCTTGTCGGTCGTGTCGGCGACGATCGCCGCCATCACGACGCCGACGAACCCGACTCCCATGACGACGACGATCTCCTTGCCTTCTCCCCGCGCGCGCCTCGCGAGTGTCTCGATCCGCTTGAGCTCGGCCGCGAACTCGTCCTTTCGCGGAAGGGGGAATTTTTCGCCGTCGGGGCTTATCGAGAATTCCTGCGCGGCATGGAAACCGATATCTTTGCGGTGAGCCATTGCGCGAACCTCCTTCTCGTCGCGGATAGCCGAA
>JBFYZM010000234.1:0-3461 GCA_041309505.1 Candidatus Krumholzibacteriota bacterium | reverse complement strand
TACCTCTTCCCCGCAGGTGATATACGTTCGCCGGATCGGGAATGTTCTGGAGATAGCACTGGTAATCGAAACCCTTGCCGCAGTCCTCAACCTCGACGCAGAAACGGTCCTCCTTGCAGATGAAGGCGATCCGGACGTTCTGGGTGGAACACTCGCAGTTCCCGTGCTCGATGGCGTTCGTGACCGCCTCGATCACCGATATCGCGATCTCGTTGGCGGTCACGTGATTGTCGCACAGATTCTGGACCACCTCGTTGCAGACGAGGTCCACGACGTTGAGAAACTTGTATTCGCTCGGGAACTCCAGGACGACCGTTCCGGCCATGGCGGCTCATTGCCTCCTCGTGGAATTGTTTTCGATTCAACCGTCCAGAAAGCTCGCCACCGCTTCTTCCTCGCTGTCGTAGCACTTGAAGATCAGGTTGAGCTTCGTGACGTAGAGAATGCTCCGAATTCTGTCCGAGACGTGGAGCAGCCTGAGATCGCCGCCCCCCCGCCGCATCGTCGTGTACCCCGAGATGAGAATGCCCATGCCCGTGCTGTTGATCCAATCGACTCCGTGAAGATTCACGACGACCTTCTTGCTGCCCTTCTCGAGGAGTTTGTGGAACGTGGTCTTGAACGTTTCGGCGTCGGGCCCCCCCATGAGCTTCCCCTGCAGGTCGAGAATGACGACTCCGTTCTCTTCGCGGGTTTCGATGCGCACCGTCGTTGCTCCCCGTAAGTGTAGCGCGCTCACACCATTTTCAAGAAATCCAGAACGGCCCGAAAATCGTCCGGGAGAGCCGCCTTGAACGTCACGCGTTCCCCGGTCGCCGGGTGAACGAACGAAAGCTCCTCCGCGTGCAGGGCTTGCCTGTCGATCGTCGCAAGTGCCTTGTCCGCCGTCGAGGCGGCCTTCCCCGTGAGCCCCCCCCGCCGCTCCTTCCTGCCGCCGTACGCGGGGTCGCCGAGAACGGGATGTCCGACGCGCGAAAGATGCACCCGGATCTGATGCGTCCGCCCCGTCCCGAGCTTGAGCCTAATATACTGGAAGGGTCCAAATGTGTCTATAACATAGTAGGTCGTATGCGCCTCCTTGCCCCCCTCGGAAACGACGGCCATCTTCTTCCGGTCGATCGGGGATCTCCCTATGGGCATGTCGATTACGCCGGTCGGCTCCGGCATTTCCCCCCATACGAGGGCGCAGTAGAGGCGGTTCACCGCGCGCTCCATGAGCGCGCGGCTCAGGGCTATATGCGTCACGTCGTCCTTTGCGACGACAAGGAGCCCCGAGGTCCCCGCATCGAGCCGGTGCACGATGCCGGGGCGGAGCACGCCGCCTATCCCGGATAGATTCTTGCAATGCGCCAAGAGCGCGTGAACGAGGGTGCCCGTCTCGTGGCCGGGCGCGGGATGGACGACCATCCCCGGCGCCTTGTTCACGACGAGGAGATGCTCGTCCTCGTAGGCTATGTCGAGCGGAATGTCCTCGGGAACGATCTCGAGCGGCCGGGGCGGGCTGAAGGTCAGCGCGACGCGCTCTCCCTGCCGCACCTTTTGGGCCGATTTCGCCGCCGGCTCGCCGTCGACCAGCACGTCCCCCGCGCGGAGCGCCTTCTGTATCCGCGACCGCGAAAGCTCGGGGATCTGCGCGCTCAAAAACGAGTCGAGACGCTCTCCGACGTCGTCTTCGTCGACGAGGAATTCGAACGATTGATTTTCCGTCAAGACTGCTCCCGCAGGGGCGGCTCGTTTTCCTTCGGGTGGAGGTCGGGATGAAGCGCGTAGCCGACGATGAGGAGCAGCGCCCCTATCGTGACCGCGATATCGGCGACGTTGAACGTGGGCCACCGGTGCATGCCGATCCCGACGTCGAGAAAATCGAGCACTTCCCCCGCCGCGAGGTGGTCGATGAGGTTGCCGAACGCGCCGCCGAGGATCAGGCCCAGGCACACGCGCTTGTGCGCCGGGGCGTATCGCATCCGGTAAGCGAAGAAGACGAGCACCGCGATCGAAATGATCCTGATGTAGAGAAGAAGCTGCCCCGCGTTCGAGAGAATGCCGAATACGGCGCCTCTGTTCTTGCTGAGCGTGAAACGAAAGAAGCCGTCGATGACGTCGGCTCCGCCGCTATACTTGTAGAGCTCCCAGATGATCCGTTTCGAGGACTGATCGAGGATGACGACGAGCGCAGCGATCGCGAAATAGAGCACCGCTCAACGTCCCCTCTCGAGCTTTTCCTTCTTGTCCTTGCAGGCGATGCAGAGCTCGGCGGCGGGCACCGCTTCGAGCCGCTTGTCGGAGATGAGATCCAGGCATTCCGCGCATTGCCCGTATTCCCCGCTCTCGATGCGCGCGAGGGCCGCCTCGATCGACTTGAGGTACTGTCCCTCCTGGTCGGCGTAGTAGTAGTTCTTTTCTTTTTCCATGTAATCGGAGCCGATGTCGGCGAGGTGGTTCGAATAGGACTGCTTCGCCGCATCCTGTTCCTCGGCCGATTCGTTGATCGCCTCGGTGATCCGCCCGAGCTCGCGAAGAATTCTATCGCGCTCGACGAGAAGCCTCTGCCGGTAATGCTCGAGCTCCTTCTTGGCGAGTCTCTTCCTCTTGACGTCGGATTTCTTGACTTCGGGTTTCAGGACTTCCGGCTTCCTGATCTCGGGTTTCTTGAATTCGGGTTTCTTGAACTCGATCTTCTTGGCCGGGCTCTTCTTGGCCGAAATCTTCTTGGCAGGCTTTGCGGCCGGCTTTGCGGCGACTTTCTTCGGCTGCTTCTTTTCGGCCTTCCTGCCGATCTTCTTTGCGATCTTCTTGACGATTTTCTTTAATGGCATCCTCTGATTCTCCTTGCCTCGATCAGGACGCTAAAGGCGCTTCATCCACAATTCGATCGTATGCTCGCCGGCCTTGAAATCGGTTCTGAACGGCCAGTCTCTCTCTCCCTCTTCGAGCCCTTCGGCGAGAGTTTCCATGCAAATATGCTCACCGAACTCCTTGAGCACAACAGAAACTTCCTCCGGGGCGCGGCACGAGAGAGCGATGCGATCGCTCACCTCGAATCCCGATTCCTTCCGGAAGTTCTGGATACGGTTGACGATCTCCCGGGCCGTCCCTTCCCTGAGAAGCTCGGGGGTAAGGCGCGTGTCCAGAATGACCGTAAGGTCCCCATCCGCCCCCGCGGCGAAACCTTCCTGCGTCTCTTGCAGGATTTGTACCTCTTCCTTCGTTATAACCTCTTTTTTACCATCGAGTTCTATCGAGGCCTCCCCCTTGGCGAGGATGGCTTTGACCATCGCGGGATCCAGCGCATCGAGCAGCGCCGCCGCAGCTTTCATATTCTTCCCGAAACGCTTCCCGAGTTTCGCAAAATCGGCCTTAACTCTATATTTTACATAGACTCCTGGGTCGGCAAGGAGCGTGATCTTCTTGACGTTGAGCTCGTCCCGCACGAGAAACGCGAACTCCTCCCCCCCGAGCCA
>JBFYZM010000233.1:0-4280 GCA_041309505.1 Candidatus Krumholzibacteriota bacterium | reverse complement strand
AGCCGCGTATTCTATGCCGACGAAAATGGCGAGCCGGCGATCGCGTTCTTCAGGCCGGGCGCGACCGACGGCCGCAACACCGAGGTGAAGGAGAGCCGGGTTATCGTGGAGGGCATGAAGGTGATCACCGGGATCGCGAAAGCGGAAACGAAAGCCAAGGCAACGGCGACGCCGTTCGGTATGCCGACTCCCCCGCGCGGGAGCAGGAGCGGGCGGGGCGGATTCTGAAAGGACGGGGGAATGGCTCTCATCGAATTGAACAATCTCACGAAGACGTACCGTATGGGCGATATCGACGTTCACGCGCTCCGCGGGGTGAATATGAAGGTCGAGGAGCGGGAGTTCCTCGCGATTACCGGCGCATCGGGCTCGGGTAAGTCGACGATGCTCAATATTCTCGGATGCCTCGATCTCCCGAGCGGCGGAGAATACGTGCTCGGGGGCGTCCAGGTCAGCGGGCTCGGCAAACGCGAGCTCGCCGACATACGCAACGAGAAGATCGGTTTCGTGTTCCAGGGCTTCAACCTTCTGCCGCGCACCTCGGCGCTCGAGAACGTGGAGCTCCCGCTGCTCTACGATCGCGCGGGAAGGATCAAGGATCCGGCGAGGAAGGCCATCGAGGTACTCACCCGGGTCGGCCTCGCGGACCGGCTCCATCACGAGCCGAACAAGCTCTCGGGCGGCGAGCAGCAGCGGGTCGCGATCGCCCGGGCGCTCATCAACGAGCCCTCCATTCTCCTCGCCGACGAGCCGACGGGGAATCTCGACACCGTGACGTCGATGGAGGTCATCGAAATATTCAGGGATCTGAACCGCCAGGGAATGACGATCATACTTGTGACTCACGAGCCGGACATCGCCCATCAGGCGCGGAGAGCCATCGAGCTCCGTGACGGTCGCATCGTAAAGGATGTCGTACTATGAAATGGAAGAGCCTCATCAAGGTCGCGCTCAAGAGCATCATGAAGAACAGGATGCGCAGCTTCCTCACGATGCTCGGCATCATCATCGGCGTCGCCTCGGTGATCGCCCTCATCTCGGTCGGGCGGGGCACGCAAGCCGACATTTCCGGGAAAATCCAATCGATGGGAACGAACCTCCTCATGGTCATGCCGGGGGCGAGCGGTTTCGGAGGGGTGAGCCGCGGGGCGGGGAGCTGGCACACGCTCACGATAGCCGACGCGGAGAAGATCGAGAACGAGGCCACCCTCGTTACGCAGGTTTCCCCGGTCGTCCGCGAGAGCGCGCAGGTGATCGCGGGGAGGAACAACTGGTTCACGAGCGTGCAGGGGGTCACGGAGAACTACACCGTCATTCGAAGCTGGCCCGTCGACCGCGGCGCGTTCTTCACCGATCGCGACGTCAAGGCGATGGCCAAGGTCGCGGTCCTCGGCGCCACCGTGGCCGACACGCTGTTCCCCGGCCAGGATCCGATCGGCGCGCGAATCCGCGTCGGAAACGTTCCCTTCACCGTCGTCGGCGTGCTGGGCACAAAAGGGCAGAACATGATGGGATCGGACCAGGACGATATCATTCTCGCGCCCGCGACGACCGTCCTGTTCCGTCTGGGCGACGGAAAGTGGATCAACAGCATCACGGTGAGCGCCGTTTCGGAGCAGGAAACCGAGGCGGCGAGGAGCGAGATAGAGACCATTATGCGTCGGGCGCACCAGCTGGCCGGCTCGGAGGAGAACGACTTCTCGATCCGCACGCAGACCGAGCTCAACGAAATGGCGACCTCCGTCACGAAGATGATGACGCTGCTCCTCAGCGCGGTCGCCGGCGTGTCGCTTCTCGTCGGGGGCATCGGGATTATGAACATCATGCTCGTTTCGGTTACGGAACGGACGAGGGAGATCGGGATCCGTCTCGCGATCGGTGCGCGCGAGGCCGACGTGCTCGTGCAGTTCCTCATCGAGGCCGCCATCATCAGCCTTATGGGGGGGCTGCTCGGCATTCTCCTCGGGCTCGTGACGGCCGGGATTATCGGCAAGGCGATCTCGGCGTCGGTCGTGATCGATCCGGTGACTATCGCAGTCTCGTTCCTGTTTTCGGGCATTATCGGGATCTTTTTCGGATTCTATCCCGCGAAGAAGGCGGCCGCGCTCAATCCGATCGAAGCGCTGCACTACGAATGAGCCGCGGGCATGCAGCGACGAACCGGCGATGATACGGCAGTTGACCGGGGCTCCCGCATTATTTATAATGGCGCTTGGTGAAGCGAAATGGGGGAGTTCATCCATGAACACGAACATTGTGATACTTCTCGTGATCGTCGCGGCGGCCGGCGTCGGGGCCATAATCTATTTCAATTATCGCTCGCAAAGGAAGCGCGCCGAAGCTATGGCGCAGATTGCCGCCGAGCTCAAGCTCGTCTTTACGCCCGAAGGAGACGAGACGGTCATGTCCGAGCACGCCGCGTTCCATCTCTTCCTGCAGGGACGATCCAAGAAGGTCAGGAATCTGATGCGGGGCACGGTGCGGGACCTGCATGTATCGATCTTCGATTACCAGTATACCGTTGGGGCCGGCAAACACCAGCATACCTGGAACCAGACCGTGATCTCGTTTGAGCTGCAGGGCCGAAACCTGCCTGCTTTTACCATGAGGCCGGAGAACGTGTTCCACAAGCTGGGTTCGATGATGGGCTACCAGGACATCGATTTCGAGATCAGCCCGGGATTCTCGAAAAAGTACCTGCTGCGGGGTCCTGATGACGCCGCGATCCGCAGCGTCTTCACGAGCCGCGCGCTGATTTTCTTCGAATCGGAGCCCGGACTGTGCGTGGAGGCGGACGGGCGAAAGCTCATCGTCTACCGGCACTCGGTGCGGGTCAAGCCGGAGCTGATCCGCGAGTCTGTGGAAAAGGGCGTTCAGGTAGCCTGTCTTTTTCAGCGCTAGAACCGCCTCGGAAGAATCTCCTGGAACATATCCGGATCTTCGGCGTATCAGCCTCTATAACCGTCCCGTTGAAAAGGAGATTCTCGAATGAGAAAAGCGGCGATCGTTCTCTGTGTCATTCTCTCCGTCGCGGCATTCTGCGCGGAGATCGCGCACGCTCAACAGCCGGTTCCGGCGACCCCGCGATTCGAGCGCGGCGACAGCGTCGAGGTACGGGGCGTCGAGATATTCGATCGTATCGTGTATCTTCCGGTTTCGATCAACGGCATCGGACCGTTTCCCTTCGTTCTCGATACGGGCGCGGGGGATCTGTCGGCGCTCGACGAAGGGACTGCCCGATCCGTCGGACTTCAATCGACAATCATCGGCGAAGGGGGAGGGGCGGGGGAGGAGCTCGTCCAGTTCGGTCTCGCCGATTCGACGATTGTTTCGATGCCTGGGCTCTCGTTCGCCGGGCGTCCTCTCCTGACGCTTCCCGTGCGGCGGCTCGACGCGCACTGGGGGAAGCGAAAGGACGGACTGGTGGGCGGAGACCTTCTCTCGACCCTCGTCACCCGCATCGATTATGAGAACGAACGGGTGGTTTTCCACGACGCGGCGTCATACGAATACACCGGTCCCGGCGAGCGGATCCCGGTCGAGTTGCGCGGCAACTTTATCATGATCCCGGTCGAGGTGTTCCTGTATGGAGCGGACGAGCCTCGCGATGCGGTATTCCTCCTCGATACCGGAGTGAGGATATCGGTCTTCAACAACCCCTACGCGAAGAAGCACGCTCTCGCCGCGCAGAGTCCGGGAACTCTCGCCGGCGTCACGGGCTTCGGCATCGGCGGGGCGAGCAAGGGGATAATCGGACGAGTGCGGGGGATCCGTATCGGATCGTTCCGATTCGAGAATCCGATCATGACTTTCTCGACCGACGAGAGTGGCGCGCTCGCCGACACGAACTTCGCGGGGATCATAGGAGCCGATTTCCTGAGCCGGTTCACCGTCGTTCTCGATTACCGGCGCTCGCAGATTGTCCTCGAGAAGAACTCCGGTTTCGACGCTCCGTTCGAGTTCGACATGTGCGGCATACGTTTCGCCATGGAGGGAGAGCGCTTCGACCTGTTCAAGGTCTTCTCGGTCTACGAGAGCACGCCCGCGGCGCTCGCGGGTGTCGTCGCGGGGGACGTCGTCACGGAGATCGACGGCCGCGCCGCGGGGAGCTTTACGAGGGAAGACATCCGGGAATACCTGCAGCGCGAGGGGCAAGAGGTGCGTTTCACGATCGAGCGGGGCGGCGAGAAGAAGGGAGTCCTTATCCGCTTGAAGAGAATGATCTGAGGAGGCCGGCTGGGTCAAAGCCCCCCGAAAATCCCCGATGCAATGGTCATATC
>JBFYZM010000232.1:0-3374 GCA_041309505.1 Candidatus Krumholzibacteriota bacterium | reverse complement strand
CGCAGCCGTGATCGGTTCGCGGATGCTGTACATCCTCACGCACCGCGCGGACTACCGGAGCTTCCTCGATATCGTCGCGCTCTGGCAAGGGGGAGCCACTTTTTACGGAGGCTTCATCCTCGCCGTCGCCGGCGCGGCAGTCTATATCAGGAGAAAGAAGCTGTCGTTTCTCGGTCTCGCCGATGCGTGCGCTCCATCGGTCGCGCTCGGTTTCTTCTTCACGAGGATCGGCTGCTTCCTGAGCGGCTGCTGTTTCGGGCATCCGACGAAATCGATTTTCGGCGTCGTCTTTCCGCCCCATTCGCCGGCCGGGGATTACTGCGCCGGGCTCGCCGTGCATCCGACCCAGCTCTACGATTCGTTGTACGGTCTCATAACGGCGTGCGTGCTCCTTCTCGTCGACAGGAAGCGCCCCTTCACCGGCTTCACCTTCGGCATGCTGTGCATCCTCTACGGCGCGGGGAGATTCACGATTGATTTCTTCCGGTATTACGAGGATTCGGCCGTCGTCGGGAAGTTCCTGACGGTGAGCCAGATCATGAGCATTGCCCTCGTCGCGGCCGGTGTTCTCATTCTCGGCGTGCTCTCGGCGCGAGCCGGAAAGGCGAAGAGATCGGCGGTGTAGGCCGGAGTCGGCCGTATCCTCGCGGGTGGGAAGGGCGGTGGCGCGGTGCGGGGATTCCTCTCGTTTCTCCTCGATTGCCTCGTTCCGCGGTCGTGTCTCGCGTGCGGACGGGGGATCGGATCCTTCGATCCCGCGGCGGTTCCGGCCGCGCCCCTCGCGACGCGTCGCATGGAGGAGTTTCTCGACTCCGGTGTGCGGATGGCGCTCTTCGCGGGAATCTCCGTATCCGCGGACGTCCTGTGTCCCGGATGCTGGTCGAGGCTCGAGCCGGCCCGGGGCGAGGGCCGCCTCGCGCGCCCGTCCATCGGCGCACAGAGCGTCCCCGTTGTCTCGCCGTTTCATACGAACGACGAGCTTCTCGCTCTCGTGCGGTTTCTCAAGTTCTCGGGGGGAAAGTCCGCGGTCCCCTCCCTCGGATGGTGGATGGCGGAAACCCTCGGCGATCACCTCGGCGGGCACGAAAACTCCGATTCCTTCGACCCCGTGCTCGTTCCCGTCCCGCTCCATCCGAGACGCGAGAAGTCGCGCGGCTATAATCAGGCGGCGCTTCTCGCCCATGAGGTCGCCGGACGGCTCGAGCTCGACGTCGATTCGAGCATTCTCATGAGAATCAGGAGCACGAAGGCTCAATCGACGCTCGAATCGGACGCCAGGGCTGCGAACGTGGCGGGAGCGTTCGGCCTCGCACGGCCCGATCATGCTGCCGCCAGGGACATTATCATAGTAGACGACCTCGTCACGACCGGCGAAACGGTGCTCGCGTGCGCGGCCGCCCTGGAGGTCGCAGTACCACGCTCGATCTCCGTGCTCGCCGCGGGACGCGCAAGAGATTGATTCTTCGCGCGTCCGCCGGGGGCGGCGCCCCCCCTTCAGGTCCCGGGGAAACGCCATCTGCCGCTTGACAGATGGCGGCGTGCTGTGGGAACATCGCGCCTATCCGGCGGAATTGCCGGATGGACGATAAAGGAAGGAACACATGCTCGCTGCCAACAAAGAGCTCATGGCGGCCGCCCGGAAGGGCGGGTATGCGATCGGAGCTTTCAACATAATCAACATGGAATGGCTGCAGGGGATCACGGGCGCCGCGGAGGAGCTCGGGAGCCCCGTGATCATCGCCCTTTCGGAAGGGGCCATCAAATACGCCGGTTTCCGGAACATCGTCTCGATGGTAAGGCTTGCGGCCGAGGAGAAGAAGGTTCCCGTCTCCCTGCATCTCGACCACGGGAAGGACATGGAGATCGTCGCGAAGTGCATCGAGGGAGGCTTCACGTCTGTCATGATCGACGGTTCCGCGCTTCCCTTCGAGGAGAATATCGCGTTGACGGCGAAGGTCGTCGAAAAGGCCCGTCCAAGGGGGGTTTCGGTCGAGGGAGAGCTCGGGAAGCTCGCCGGGATCGAGGATAACGTTTCCGTCGCCGAGCGCGACGCGATGCTCACCGATCCTGCGCAGGCCGAGGAGTTCGTCAAGCGCACCGGCGTCGATGCGCTCGCGATAGCGGTCGGGACGTCTCACGGAGCGCACAAATTCAAGGGAGAGGCGAACCTCGCGCTCGATCGCATCAGCGAGATCGCCTCGCGCGTAAGCGCCCTTCTCGTGCTCCATGGCGCCTCCGGCGTCAAACAGGAGAACGTTGATCTTGCGAACAGATTCGGGGCGGCGATCAAGGGCGCGAAGGGAGTACCCGACACGGCGATCGTCGAGGCGATCCGCCGCGGAATCTGCAAAGTCAATATCGACACCGATATACGAATCGCTTTTGCGGCGCGTGTCCGCAAAGCGCTGGCCGAAAAACCCGAGGAAATCGATCCCCGCAAGGTGCTCGGCCCCGGAAGGGACGCCATCGCGGCGGTCGTGCGTGAGAAGATAAAGCTCTTCGGAAGCGTCAGCAAAGCAGGGTAAGTCATACACACAACCAAGGAGGAGGATCCCATGGCGATCAAGATTGCCATCAACGGTTTCGGGAGAATCGGCCGCCTCGTCTTCCGCGAGGTCATCAAGGACAAGGATTTCGAGGTCGTCGCCGTGAACGATCTCACGAACGCCGCGACGCTCGCGCACCTCGTGAAGTACGACTCCGTTCACGGGAAATTCAAGGGCTCCGTGGCGGTCAAGGACGACAAATACATCGTCGCCGACGGCACGCAGGTGGAGGTCTATGCGGAGAAGAACCCCGCGGCGCTTCCCTGGAAGAAGCTCGGCGTCGACGTCGTCATCGAGTCGACCGGCAAATTCCGCAAGCACAAGGACGCCTCGCTCCACGTCGAGGCGGGAGCGCGGAAGGTTATCATCTCGGCGCCTTCTCCCGATCCGGATATCATGATCGTCATGGGCGTGAACGATAAGCTCTACGACAACGGCGCGCACAACATCATATCGACCGCTTCCTGCACGACGAACTGCATCGCGCCGATCGCGAAGATCCTCCACGATTCCTTCGGGATAGCGAACGGCTTCATGACGACGATTCACGCGTACACGAACGACCAGGTGATTCTCGATTTCCCGCACAAGGATCTCAGAAGGGCGCGCGCGGCGGCCGTTTCGATGATTCCGACGACGACCGGCGCCGCCTCCGCGGTCGGCAAGGTGCTCCCCGAGCTCAAGGGAAAGCTCGACGGGACGTCGGTGCGCGTTCCCGTGGTGGACGGATCGCTCGTCGATCTCGTCGTGACGCTCGAAAAGGATGCGACCATCGAGGCGATCAACGCGGCGGTCAAGAAGGCGGCGAATGGACCGATGAAAAATATC
>JBFYZM010000231.1:0-2446 GCA_041309505.1 Candidatus Krumholzibacteriota bacterium | reverse complement strand
CCGCGGAGGCGCGCCCACAAAAGGAGCGAGGTCCTGCGAATGGTCTGGCGGTTCACCTTCAAACTCGGGATCTCCCTGTTGGGTGAAGGAACGATCGAAGGAAGGTTAATAAGTATGCCTTGTTATAGCATACTCCGCCGGCGATTGCCATTTTTTTATGCTTCAGTATCCGAGGCGCGGTCTCGTCTCAAACCTTGAATACGATGCGTCCCCTGTAGAGGGGCGCCTTGGCCTTCAGGAAGAGGAGCTTCACTTCCCATTCGCCGGGCATGACGACATTGACGGGGAGGAGGTAGTCACCCTTCTTGTTCAGCTTGAACGGCACGTCGCCCGAGTCGTGCGCCCCGCGCATCGAGGGCATGTCCGAGCTGCCGACGACGTCGAGGTGCTTGACTTGCTTGCCTTTCTTGTCGAAGAGCCGGATCTTTAGGAACGCCGTGCCGAGTTTCGGCTTCTTGTCGAACTTCCAGGTGAAATACAGGTCGTTCCCGATCCAGCACTTCTTGCCGGCGCCGGGGAGATCGTTGTAAACCGGTTCCTGCGCGAACGCTCCCGCGGCGAGCGCGAGCACGAACGAAGCGGCCAGGATCAATCTCGTAATCATCTCGAATCGACCTCCATTGACAAAGCCTCCGGTCTCACGCCGACGCATGCAGCTTCCCGTCCCTGAGCTCGATTATGCGATCGGCGTTTTTGGCCAGCTCCAGGTTGTGGGTCACGAGCACGATCGTGAGCCCTTCTTTCCTGTTCAACTCTTTCAGAATCGAGCCGATCTCCCCGCTCCGCCGCGCGTCGAGGTTTCCCGTCGGCTCGTCGGCGAGAAGGATGCGCGGCTTGTTGACGAGCGAGCGCGCGATGGCCACGCGCTGCATCTCGCCCCCCGAGATCTCTCCCGGAAGGTGATTCGCGCGATTGTCGATCCCGAGGAGCTTCATGACCTTTTCCACCTCGGCCTCGGCGCCGGGCTTCTTGAAGAATACGAACGGGAGCATGACATTCTCCTGCACGGTGAGGGTCGGGATCAGGTAGAACTTCTGGAAAATGTATCCGAAGAGCTCGCGCCTGATCTCGGTGAGCTTCCCCTCGCTGAGCGCGACTCCCTCGTTGAAGATCTCGCTCCCGCAGAGAGCGAGGCGTCCCGAGGTCGGGTTGTCGAGGCAGCCGAGAATATTGATGAGCGTCGTCTTTCCCGAGCCGGAAGGCCCGATGAAGGCGACGAAGCGCCCCGATTCGATCGTCAGGGTGACGTCGTCGACCGCGCGGATCTCCTCGCTCCCGCGATGATAGATCTTCGTGAGATTCTCCGCCGTGATCGTCGGGCAGGCGTCGCCCGCCGGGCCGCTCCCCGGTTGCGTCGCCGGCCGCCGCGCGTCGTTCATCATTCCACCTCGCTTCTGATCGTCTCGAGCGGCCGGACGCTTCCCGCTTTCCACGCGGGATAGACGCCGCTTAGAAGCCCGATCAGGGTCACGACGCCGAGGGTGAAGATCGCGAGGCGCCAATCGATCGTCACGAGCCCGCCGCTCGGCGTGTAGGGGAGAAGCCGCCGTATGAGCACCTCGGTGAGCTTCGCCGTGCCGAGCGCCATCGCGCAGCCGACGACGCCCCCCGCCGCGCAGAGGATCACCGTCTCGATCCAGATGAGCTTGAATATGTCGTGCGCCTTCGCGCCCATCGCCTTGAGAATGCCGATCTCCTGGCGGCGCTCCATGACCGACATGAGGATCGTGTTCACGACCCCGACGACGGCGATCAGGATCGCGATGAGCGCGATCGAAAGCACCATTACCTTGGCGGTCGAGATGAGCGTCATGATCGTGTTCTTGACCTGCGTCATGCTCACCACCTGGACGTCGGGGAGCCGGTACATCCGCTCCTCGAAGGCGGCGACGTCGGCGTCCTTCTTGACCTTGATCCCGATGCCGGTGAGCTCGTTCGGCATGCCGAACACCTTCTGGACCGTCGCGAGCGGCAGGAATATCGTGCCGTCGTCCTGCGTGCCGGTGCGGGCGAGGATGCCGACGATCTTGACTTCGGCCTCTTTCTCCGGAATGAGGAGCATATCGCCGACCTCGCGCTGCTCGAGCTCGGCGGCTTCATAACCCATGACCGCTTCGTACGCGTCGGGGGCCGTGAACCACGCGCCTTCCTTGAAAGGCATTTTGCCCTTCATCCGGGGGAAGGTCGCGGGATCGATCCCGAGATAGGCGGTGATGCCGCCGCTCTCTCCCTTGTTCGGGTCGAAGACGGCCTGCATGAGCATCGGGGTGACCTGGTCGACCTCGGGTTGAGCTGAGATGGAGTCGGCGATACCCTCGTTCATGTATCGGAGGCCGGTGCCTCCCTTCAGCATGAGCGTCGCCGCCTCATAGGGGCAGCCCTTCGCGGTGACGAGCACCTGATAGCCGAGGTTGTCGATATCCTTCCCGAGCGAGATCTGGTAGCC
>JBFYZM010000230.1:0-2590 GCA_041309505.1 Candidatus Krumholzibacteriota bacterium | reverse complement strand
GTGCGCCCGAGGTAGCCTCCCTCGCGCTCCCGGTTGATGACCGTCTCGTAGATCTGGCCGGTCGTGACGTTCGAGCGCTGGCTCAGGTTGTGGTCGATGAAGCGCTCGTAGTGCCCGAGGTCGAGATCGGTCTCGGCACCGTCGTCCGTCACATAGACCTCGCCGTGCTGGAACGGGCTCATCGTGCCCGGATCGACGTTGAGATAGGGATCGAATTTCTGGAGAACGACGTTCAGCCCGCGCTGTTTGAGGAGAAGTCCGATGGACGATGCGGCGATACCTTTGCCGAGGGAAGAAACGACCCCCCCCGTCACGAAAATGTATTTGGTCTTCCCGCCCACTCCGTCCTCGTGTTCTCGGACCCGATCGATATGAGAGAATCAAACACCGCGCATACTCTAGCGGGTGCGTTTTCTTTTTTCAACTTTTTTTCTGCGCGAAGTTGGTTTGCCGCGAAGTATTTTTTGAATTCTCGCGACGTCCTCGGGACGGTCCACGCCGATCGAGGCCGAACGGCAGGCGACGACGCCGATACGGTAGCCGTTCTCGAGGGCGCGGAGCTGCTCGAGACGCTCGTGCCTCTCGAGGGGGCCGCGGCGCAACCTGTTGTAGCCAAAGAGAAACTCGCGCCTGAAGGCGTAGACGCCGATGTGGCGGAGGTAGCTCAGCCCCGGGGGGGCCTTCCGCGATTTCGCGCGGCCCGCGGCGCGCTCCGCTCCGGCGGCGAACATCGGATACGGAATCGGCGATCTCGAGAAATAGAGCGCGTCACCCTCCGCGTTCGTGACGACCTTGACCACGTCGCCGTGGAAGAGATCGTCGAAGTCGCTCGCGGGAGAGGCGAGCGTGCCCATCCCGAGCAGCGGATCGGCCTGCATGAGCGCAATGAGGTTCTCGACGGCGCGGACGGGAAGAAGCGGCTCGTCCCCCTGGACGTTCACGACGATCCCGTGCAGGAAATATCCCGCGGCCTCGCACACGCGCGACGTGCCGGTCGCGTGCGTGCGCTTCGTCATGACCGCCACACCTCCCGCCTCCTCGACGACGCTCTTGATCCGCTCGTCGTCGGTGGCGACGATGACGGCGTCCGCGTTCCGGATCTTCGCCGCGCGGTTCATGACTCGCACGATCATCGGAACGCCGGCGATCCGGGCGAGCGGCTTTCCCTCGAAGCGGGTCGAGCCGTAACGGGCCGGGATCACCACGAGCGCCTTGTCTTCATACGCCGCAAGGAGCCGCTGCGAAGGCTTCTTGCGGGCGGCGGCCTTAGTCTCGGCTTTTGTTTTCATCGCGCGTACTTCTTCTGCCCTTCCTGGTAAATGTTCCCGCCGTAGCGGTCCTGAGCCACGATCACGGGGAAATTCTCCACCGTGAGGCGGTTGATCGCCTCGGCGCCGAGCTCCGGATAGGCGACGATCTCGGCCTTCACGATGCGCTTCGACAGCAGCGCCGCGGCCCCGCCGGTCGCGGCGAAATACACCGCGCCGAATTTCCGCATCGCCTCGACCACGCCGGCCGCGCGCTCCCCCTTCCCGATCATCCCGCGAAGCCCGCGCTCGATGAGCAGGGGAGCGTACGGGTCCATGCGAAAGCTCGTCGTGGGGCCCGCCGAGCCGATCGCCTTTCCCGGCGGGGTCGGCGAGGGCCCGACGTAGTAGATGATCTGTCCGTCGAGCGGGAGCGGAAGCTCCTTCCCCTCCTTGAGAAGCTCCACGAGCTTCTTGTGGGCGGCGTCCCGCGCCGTGTAGATGAAGCCGTTGAGATTGACCTTGTCGCCGGCGCGGAGCTTGTCGACGTCCTCGGGCTTCAGGGGTGTCGTCATCGAATAGTCAGCCATCGTTCACCTTCCTGTGTATCAAAGCACGGCCGTTTTGTGCCGCGCCGCGTGACAGTTGATGTTGACCGCGACGGGGAGCGAGGCGATGTGGCACGGAGCCGCCACGATATGCACCGCAAGGGCGGTGATGCGCCCGCCGAGCCCCATGGGGCCCACGCCGAGATCGTTGACCTTCTTGAGAAGCTCCGCCTCGAGATCGGCGTAATAGGGATCCGGGTGCCGGCTCCCGATCTCGCGCAGCAGCGAGCGCTTCGCGTTCATCGCGCACTGCTCGAACGAGCCGCCGACGCCGACCCCGACGATTATCGGGGGGCACGGATTGGCCGAGGCGACCCGCACCGACTCGACGACGAACTTCTTCACGCCCTCGACGCCGTCGGCGGGCTTGAGCATCGCGATCTTGCTCATATTCTCGCTGCCGCCGCCTTTCGGGACGACCCAGAGCGCGAGCTTGTTCCCCGGCACGATCCGCGTGTGGATCACGGCAGGCGTGTTGTCCTTCGTGTTCACGCGTTTGAGGGGATCGCCGAGGACCGACTTGCGCAGGTAGCCTTCCGTGTAGCCGCGCCGCACGCCCTCGTTGATCGCCTCATCGAGGCTTCCTCCCGCGACGTGGGCGTCCTGGCCGATATCGACGAACACGACCGCAAGCCCCGTGTCCTGGCAGATCGGCATCCGCTCATCGCGCGCGATACCGGCGTTCTCGAGCAGCTGGTTGAATATCTCCCTGCCCACCGGAGACTCCTCCATTCC
>JBFYZM010000229.1:0-8438 GCA_041309505.1 Candidatus Krumholzibacteriota bacterium | reverse complement strand
CATACGCTTCCTGGGGCTTGATCGAGCCGGACGCCAGCGTGGCCATCGCGAGCACGGTATGATTGTACTTCTTCATGGCCTCCTCGCAGGCTTCGCGACTCGGATTCATGAGAAACCCTTTCTTGTTGACGGAGGCCATTACCAGGGCATTCTCTATTCCCGCCCTTTCCAGGAGCCCGCAGAAAAGCGGGTAGTTCAGAGTTCCGTACGCGGGAATCGTGTCGTACCTCTTTCTGATATAGCCATCGAAGCTCTTAATGATCATTGTCATATCGTATCCCAGTATCAGATCGCACAGGCAGTTATGCAGGAAGATCGCCTTTATGGCAAGGCCGCGAAAAGGAATGAGCTCCACATCGATCAACCGGTGTGTTATTCCAAGATAGTCTCGGGTGAGCACGTTGTATCCGCTCGTCGTAAAGTACTTCGCTCTCTGCAAGAGGGTCTGGCCCTGCAGCATCGTCTTTACGGTCTTGTAGACGCCCATCTCGGTAACCATGCTGACGTACTTGACGATATACGGAACGTTGACATACACGCCGAGTTCCTTCTTCAGGATCGGATCGGATCTCATCATGTCCGTGATCTGATATATCGCGGGATGCGTCGAAAACATGACTCCTTTGACGCCGTTGTCCAGAGCGTAATAGAGAGTCTTTCTGATCTCGGAAACGTCCTTGAATTTCTCGTACGTTTCCTTTCCTTTGTCCTGAGACATGTGATTGACGCCAAAGAACTGATTGTCGCCCAGTATGATGCTGTCTATGGCCATGTCGCTCATAACGCTATTCTCTTTGCCTGGTTTGATGAACGGTACATCGTATCGACGATGTTCTGCACCTGATACGCGCTTTCGACATCCGATTCGGGATTCGTGCGGGTTCGTACCGCGGCGATGAGCTTCACCATTTGCGTGCTGTAAAGAGATCCGCCTATGTCGATGTGATACCCCGCGTACAGATCCGGAAACGCCAATCTTTCCTCCGTGCCTGTCCGACGATTTGTGATTTGCACGGTCTGATCGGTTACGGTCAATACTCCCCCTTCGCCGGTGATCTCGATTCGGGAATAGGACTTTCTGTAGGCGGGATTGCTCCACGAAGTCGCCACGTGTGCCGTGACCCCGCTTCTGAATTCAATCTCGCCTTCGACTTCATCTTCGACCTCTTCCGAATGCACGCTTCGCGCGGTGGCGCTGACGCTCGCGGCCGGCCCGAAATACCAGAGCAGCAGGTCCAGGATATGAATTCCAAAATCGATCAGCACGCCGCCGCCCGATATCTGCTTCTTGTACCGCCAGCCCTTTTGCGGAGCAAGAACGTCCGCGATGTACATCTCGGCTCTGACGTTTTCGATCTTTCCAACGGCGCCGGCGGAAAGCAGAGATTTTCCCTTCTGGAATGACGGAGCCTCTCGAAGGCAAAAACCGACCATCGATACGACGTTTTTTTCGCGAGCCGCGGCGAGAAGCGCTTGTGCGCCCTCAAACGTATTGCTCAGAGGTTTCTCGATGAACACATCGACGTTTGTGCCGATTGCATCCAGCGCGACCGGCACATGGCTGAAACTCGGCGTCGCGATTACCGCGACATTCAAATCGCACTCCTCGAACATCCTCTTGTGGGAAGTGTAGAATCTGGTATTCGGAAGAAACTTCTTGAATGCATGCAGGATTATTCTGGATGTGTCGGCGATGGCCGTTATTTCAACTTCCTCCATCGGTTTCAGCAACGCCCCGTGGAGCATTCCCATTTTTCCAAATCCTACGATTCCAACCTTCAACATAGCGTCAATATACTCGAATGGGACAAATAGGCAACAGGTCTTCCCGATTGCCTCTTCAAGATACCCTGCGAAGTATCGCGACCACCGTCCCCGTCAGATATTCTCCTGCGAAGGGAATCCGGACGAATGGATTCAGGAATTTGAATTTGGCCGGCTTGCGCTCCTCCATGACGGTGTCGAGTTCCGAAATCGATTTCACGATTTCCCGATACCGTTTGAAGGTGATTCGATTCAGCTCCGTGTGATACTCGTTCATGAGCTTCTCCGCTTCGCGGGCAGGTTCGATGATGCCCCGCGCCGCCGCCGCGCGTTCGATCAGCGACCGGATGAGCCACTCCGGAAAGACGAGATGGCACCAGGGAGTGCGGATGTAATCGTACAGGTGGGATCCGAGGGGAGAACCCCACGGCGTGAAGAAGAGGAAGATCGATCCGCCCGGCGCGAGCACGCGCGCGAGCTCGCCGAGCGCCCGCGCGGGATCGGCGAAATGCTCGAGCGAATCGTTGGCGATGACCACGTCGAAGCTCCCGGCGGCGAAGGGCAGACGAGCTGCGTCACCCGCGGCGAACACCGCGTCCACGCCGCGCGAGCGGGCGAAGGCGGAGCACAGAGCGATGTTCTTTTCGGAGAGATCGACGCCGGTTACGATGGCTCGCGCCTCCGCATAAGCGACCGTCTTCCCGCCGAGACCGCAGCCGATATCGAGAACCCGCTTCCCGGCCAGATCGCCGAGTCGTTCGGCGTACGATTCGAGGATGCTTTTCCCGACGCGGTATTCCCAGAGCGAATAGGCCTCGCTCGACTCGCGCCCCCCGACGCGAGGGCGGGGAATGAGCCGGTCGAATGCGTACACGAGAGAAGCGATGAAGCTCTTCGCGGTCATGGTGAGAGATGTACCCGAGGTCGGATAAGGGTGTCAATCTATTTGCACCGAAGGGCGCGAACGCTTCGATACGCGGTTATTATGCTTGATGCCCCGCGCCAGAATATCGCACAATGGCCGCGGATGGGACGCCCGCGCCGCTGATGTCCATGGCCGCGCGAACCCGGCGCAAATATAAAGGAAGCTATGCCGTACTTGAATATCGAGCGTGTCGGGATCCTCGTGGCGACGGTCCTGTTCGTCATCCTGAGCTTCATCCCGGCGCTCGTGCCGTTTCATCGTCTTCTCTTCGTCCTCTTCTTCCTCTACCTCGTCATGGCCCCCGGGTTGCTCCTCTCCAGGCGAATTGTGCCGTGGGCGGGGGGCGTTCTTCGAGCGGCCTCGGCGTTCGTCTGCGGAACGGCGCTCATGTTCGCCGTCCTTCTGATCATCGCGATCCTCGACGGCGACATCAGGCTCGTGAGAATCGTCGTCCCCGCGATCGTCGTCGCGCTCTCCCTGGCGCGACCTGGGACGGACGCCGGCGGCGGGATCGCCCCGGAGCATGCCGGCGCGCGCGGGGGGAGACTCGCGCCGGCGCTCCTCGTTGCGCTCATCGTGATAGTGGGCGCGCTGATCCTGAGAACCGGAGATCCCCTCACCTATACTTCCGATTCTCCGGACCACATCGCCTACATCCGAACGATTGCGACCACGCATCAGGTTTTTCCCGATCGCTTTTACTACCCGGAGAGCGGCGTGCTCACGAGAGATATCCGAAAGGGCATGATCCACGCGCTCTGGGGCGCGATCGATTCGCTCACCGGCTCCCCGGACGTCGCGGCGGTCTGGCCCCTGATATCGCTTATCGGATCGGTTTTCCTCGTCGTCTCGCTCTACTGCGCGGGGCTTGCGCTTTTCGGCAGCGCCGCGATCGGCCTCGCCGCCTCCGCGCTCTTCGTGCTCTATTATCAGGGAGGCCTCGCGGGATTCCAGCTCATCTACAGCGCGGCCGGGTACTCGTTCGGAAGGTCGTTCTACGTCCTCGCGTTCGCGTTTGTGCCGGCCTGCCTCCTCGCCTCCCCCCGCCCCGGCACGCTCGCGTTCGTCGCGCTCGCGCTCTTCGCCGCGACGGGAACCCACGTCGCGCATCTCGCGATGGCGTTGTTCATTATCGCGGTATTCTCGTTCTCGAGCCTTCTCGCGGCGGCGAAGGACGAGCGCCGGAGCCTCTTGAATCGAAGGATTCCGCTCCTTTTCGCGGCGGCGATCGTCCCGAACCTGCCGTATCTCATCCTCCGCTACCTGAGGGATTACGCGCCGAACAATCCGATTCATACGCATGTGCAGGGAGTGCTCTTTCTCACGAAGAATCTCTACGTCATGAATCCGCTTACCTTCTTCGGAGCGGCCGGACCGCTCGGAGCGCTCGCGCTCGTCGGCGTCTTCGTCCTGTGGAGGCGCGCCCGCGTCGAGAGAACCCCGAGGCTTCTTCTTCATGGCATCGTCGCCGTCTATCTCCTGCTCTTCATTCCGCTCTGGTATCCGTTCCTGCTCGAGAAGATGTCGTACCTTCTGTTGCGTTTCGAGTTCGCCGTGCCTTCGATGCTCGCGTGCGCCTATCTCCTCGGAGAGCTCTGGAAAAAGCTGCGGGGAAGAAATCCGGAGCTCGGACGCTTCCCCGCGGTCGTCGGAATCGCCGCCGCGGCCGTTCTCCTCGTTCCTCCGCTCGTCAAGACCTCGTCGGGCTTCGCCTACGGCGGAGCGGTCTCGAGCCGTCCGCGGACCGAAGGCTTCCGGAATCTCGGCGACGTCTTCGAGTTCATCAATCGGAATTGTCCCCGGGGGAGCGTCATCGCATCGGACCCGATCACGAGCTTCGGCATACCGGCCTTCACCGACGCCTTCGCGATCTGCCCCTTGGATCAGCACTCGACTCCGAACGATTCGACCGCGATAGCGCGCATCCGCGACTGCAGGAAGCTTTTCCGACCGGGCGTCCCGATGACCGAGATACGAAGAATCCTCGACAGGTACGGCGCCGGTTATCTTCTCATAAACGGTCGAATCCCGGCGTATCTCAAGACGATGTACTGGAAACCGGATCGAGACGCGGCGCTCGCGCTTTCCGGGAGAATCCATGCGCCCACGAGTCCGTTCGAAATAGTGTTCGAACGCGACGGAGTCACGCTGGCGAAGCTTGCGGACGACCTCGCAGGCGCGGAGATTGAGAGTGGAGCGGAGCAGATCCCCGGCGCGGGCGATTCTCTCGATGCCGAAGCCGCGGGCCTTCTCGCATCATCGGGCGTCGCGGGAATCCGCATCAAGGCGGCGTCGCCGGACCGGACCGAGGCGTCGCCCGGCGATACCGTCGTCATCGATATCGTATGGGTCGCGACGGAGCAATGCCCCCTGTCGAGCTATATCGCGTACCTTCGGTTCGAAACCGATTTCCCGAAGAACGCCCTGTTCCGCACGTCGTGGGGCAAGCCGTACCGAAAAATTCTCGAAAGAGTAAACGGGCGCCGCTATCGTTTCCGGATCGATTTCCAGCCGTTGGGGGGAATCGTTGCGCCGGATACATGGCCGCCGCTCCGCGAGATGCGCGACCGCGTGGTCGTCGCGATTCCCCGCGACGTCTCCCCCGGCCCCTATACGATCTTCCTCAAGATGGCGGATCTTCCGCAGTATCCGAATTACGTGCTCCAGGATATTCTCACGGACGACGATTTCTACCGCGGCGCCGCGATGGCCGCCATACGGGTGAGGTGACGGCGTGGCATCTCTCGCAAAACGGGCGGCCGTTCTCATCCTCTGCAGGGTCATGAACTACAGCGTTATGCTCCTTTCCCCCATTTTTCTCGTGCGGATCTTCGACGTGCGCGAGGTCGGGCTGTACGGCGAATTCATCCTCTATGCGACATTGATCGCGGGCCTCATCGAATTCACGATCAATACGAATCTCATATACTTTATCCCGAAGTATCCCGATCGCGAGAGACAGAGCGTCACTCACACCGCGATTCTCATGCTCATGACGAGCACCGCCGGATTGATCGGCGTTTACATCTTCAAGGGCGTCATTCTCGCGCGGACCCATTACGATTTCATCCTTCCCCTTATCCTGTATCTCTTCTTCTTCGTCAATTCCGAGTTCTTCGAGAGCTACTGGCTCGGAAAGAAGCGAACCGATATCGTCCTCTACTATTCCACGGGGCGAGTCCTCGTGCGGACGGCCGCGCTTCTCGTGTCCGCCTACGTCAGCGGCGACGTCATGACCGTCATCCGAACGCTGATCGTCGTGGAATGCGTCAAATGTCTTTTCGTATTCGCGATGCTCCGCGGCGTGCTGACGAGGCGCCTCGATCGAGCGCTGCTCAGGGAGCAGCTCAGGTTCATTGTTCCTCTCGGTTCGGCCGTTGTGCTCGGCCTCGTCAACAGCCAGCTTGCGAGTCTCGTCATCTCGATCAAGATGGGGGTGGAACGTCTCGCGTTCTACCGAATCGGCGGACAGCAGATTCCGGTCATGGGTATCGTGCGAGCGAGCGTCATGGACGTGCTCTTTCCGGAGATGGCGCAGCTCGGGGACGCGGAAAGACTCCGGCTGTGGCGGCGGGCAAACGTCGTTTTCTGCTTCGTGGTGTTCCCCGTTTACGCCGTGTTCTTCTGCTACGCGCACCCCTTCATCGAAACGCTCTTCAGGGCCGAGTATCTCGCGGCGGTGCCGCTCTTCAGAATCTATCTCGCGTTGATGGTCATCCAGTGCTTCGAGATGGGGACTCCGCTCCGCGCGATCAATCAGAACAAGTACTTCATATTCGGAAGCGTCCTCGGCCTCTCGATCAATATCGGACTCATCTTCCTCCTCTTCCGGCCGGTGGGCTTTATAGCGCCGGCGCTTTCGTTCATCGTCGCCGAGCTCGCCACGACGGCATACCTGGCGAACAGAATCCTCCATTTCTACCGCATTCCCCTGCGGGAGCTCTTTCTGTGGAAGAGAATCTTCACGATTCTCTGCTGCGCGACGCTCGCGCTTCCCGTTCTCGTCGCGGGCCTGTGGGTCGAGATCGATCCCGTCGTCCGGGCGGTGTCGTTCTCGATCCTGTACCTCGTCGTTTACTACGTCGCGATACGGCGGTTCAAGATAGCCGAGGTGGAGCTTCTCGTGGACAAGCTGGCGAGCAGACTGCGGGATATGAGAGCCCGGATCGGTGAGAGGTCCGCACAGCCGCACGGACGCTAGAAGCGGAATTCCCGGCGAATGACGTTCAGCCCGGCACCTTCCACCGCGCAGGCCGCGGCGAAGCCGGGAACGGCTTCGACGTCGACGAGAGTCCACGAGCGCTCGCCCTCCGCGGCATCCCCGCCGGATACGACGACCCGAGGCTCCCTCGCCTCCCCCGAAACGTCGAACGACGCGAGCGGAAACGATAGCCCGAGACCGCTCGCCTTGATGCATGCTTCCTTGCGGGCCCAGAAGGTCGCAAACATTCCGGCGCGCGCCGCTTCGGACATCGAGCGGATTTCAACTCCTTCGCGAGGCGAAAAGAAACGGCGAACGACCTCTGCATCGAACGCTCGCTCGCGGATCGACTCGATATCGACGCCGATCTCGCGTCCCTTCGTCACGGCGATAAGCGCGCGATCGGCGGCATGGGACACGTTGAAACGGATATCGATCCGGCCGGAGGCGGCGGATAGAAACGGTTTCCCGCGAGCGCTGTACGAGAATCCGATCTTCGCGGGCTCCGTTCCCGCGTAGGACGCGAGAATCGTCCGCAGAATGCCCCGCGCCGCGACGAAACGTTTTCCATGGAGAGGAACGACGAACCGTCCCGCGCGCTCTCGTTCATCGCTCGACAGTACGCCGTCGAGGGCTCGAAGCCGATTTTCGTCGAGATCGAGCGCCGCGGCCCACACCCAGACCTCGCCTTCGCCGAGCTCGAATGGCTCACGCGCGGAGGAGAGCCGCGTCGATTCCTCGCTCATCGCTCAACCATACTATCAGGATTCCCTTCGGGTCTTTTCGAGCGCGGCTTCGAGTTTCTCGGCGAGCACCCTCACGTTCGGTTCGACGAGGATATCCTTGTGCGAGGCGGGAACCATGACGACCTCGAGCCCTTCGGACGTGAGCTTGCCCCAGAATGTCCGGGGATCCCTCTCGATTTCGGCGGTCGCCTGAAAGAAGGTGATGATCCCCGGGTAAATCGCGGGAACGTATCTTTGTTCCGCTTTCTTATGCATTTCCGGGATATAGACGTTGACGTAGAAATCCATCATGAAACGGGGAACCGCTTTCCCGAACGCGAAGCACCCGCGGCTCACGATCCGTGCGAGCCACATCTTGGTTTTGACGAGACGGTAGCCCGCGTTCTCGACGGTATAGCTCAGCTTCTCCCTGAATCCGCGCTCGGACAACTCGCGCAGATGGCTCTTGATCCCTCGCTTGCGCTCGGCGATCTCCTGGGGAACCCAGTAGCTGTCGAGAATGGCGAGCAGCGCGATCCTCTCCCCCTGCCGTTTGAGCTGGATTGCCATCTCGAGCGCGATGTAGGCGCCGAGGCATCTGCCGCCGATGTGGTAGGGCCCCTTCGGTTGAACCTTCTTGATCTCGCCGATATAGTGCGCCGCCATTTCGTCGACCCGCTTGTGCGGGGGCCGTCTGCCGTCGAGCCCGACCGACTGGAGGCCGTAGAAAGGCTGATCGGGCCCGAGATGATCGGACAGCTCGCGGTAGAAGAAGACACCGCCCCCGTACGCGTGCACCAGGAACAGGGGAGGTTTGGTCCCC
>JBFYZM010000228.1:0-3830 GCA_041309505.1 Candidatus Krumholzibacteriota bacterium | reverse complement strand
CTGCGCTTCCTTGAGCGCGTCGGCGTAGCTCTTTCCCTTCTCCATGTTCGTGAGAATGAAGTTCGTCGTGCCGTTCACGATGCCGCGGATCTCGCGGATCTCGTTCCCGGCGAGGCAGAGCTCGGCGAGGTTGAGCGCCGGCGTGCCGCTGATGACGGTGCCCTCGTAGCGGAACTGGACCTTCCTGCTCTTCGCGAGCGCGGCGACCTCGCGGAAGAAGAGCGCCGTGGGGCCCTTGTTCGTCGTGACGAGGTGCTTGCCCGAATTCAGCGCCGCCTTGAAATGCGAATAGGCCGGTTCGGCCGTCTTGATGTCCGTGTACGTCGCCTCGACGACGACGTCGGCGTTCGACTTCGCGATCGTATCGAGCGCGTTCCAGCCGGTTGTGGCGCCGGGATACTCCGAGATCCTGTTCTCCTTCGCGAGCGCGAGGAGCTTCGCGAGGTCGAGCCCCTTCGGATCGTACGCGGCGCCCTTCACGAAATCGCTCACCGCGACGACCGAAAACTCGAATCCGTGCTCCTTCTCGAGCCGGTCCTTGTGCTTCAACAGTATCTCCGCGAGACCCTGCCCCACGACCCCGAATCCGACGAGTGCGAGCTTGTACATGGCTCCCTCCTTATGCGTGTTTGAGCGCGTTATCCAGATCGTCCATGAGATCCTTCGCGTCCTCGAGCCCCGCCGAGTAACGGATCAGGTTGTCCGGAACGCCCGCCTTCGCGCGTTCCTCGGGACCGAGCTGCCAGTGCGTCGTCGCCGCGGGCTGGATCGCGACGGTCTGCGAGGAGCCAAGATGCGTCGTGTGCACGGCGATCTTGAGGTTGTCTATCACGCGGCGCGTCGAATCGAGGCCGCCCTTGACGCGTATGCCCATGAGCGAAGAAAAGCCGCTCATGTTCCGCTTCGCGGCTTCGTGCTGAGGATGGGTCGGCAGGCCGGGATAGAGCACCGATTCGACCTTCGGGTGCTTCTCGAGGAATTTCGCGATCGCCATCGCGTTGTCGCTGTGCTTCTTCATGCGGAGCGAGAGACTTTCGAGGCCGAGGAGGCAGAGCCACGAGTTGAAGGGGGAAGCCGACGGCCCGATGTTGCGGAATCCCTCGTGCCGCACATGGTCGACGAACTCCTTCTTCGCGACGATGACGCCCGAGAGGCTCGTGCCGTTGCCGCTGATGTATTTGGTCGCCGAATGAATCACGATGTCGGCGCCGAGCTCGATCGGCCGCATGAGGGCCGGCGAGCAGATCGTATTGTCGACCATGAGCGGAATGCCGTGTTTTTTCGCGAGCTTCGCGAGCGGCGGGATATCGGCGACGAAGAGGTTCGGATTGCTCGGGCTCTCGACGTGGAGGAGTTTCGTCTTGGGCGTGATGAGCTTCTCCCATGCCTCGATCTTGTCGGGCTCCTCGACCCACTTCACCGTGATCCCCATCCGCGGGCACGAGACGGCGAAGAGCTGCTGCGTGCCGCCGTAGACGCGGATCGACGAGACGATCTCTTCGCCCGCCACAACGAGATGGTGCAGCACCATGAAGATCGCGGCCATGCCAGACGACGTCGCGAGACCCGCTTCTCCCCCCTCGAGGAGCGCCATGCGCTTCTCGAAAATGTCGTTCGTCGGGTTGTTGATGCGGCCGTATGCGAATCCTTCGATCTTGTAGCTGTAGAGGTCCGCGGCCCATTCGGCCGATTCGTACGGGAACACGGCGCTCTGAATGAGCGGGGGCGCCATCGTCCGGTATCTCAGCTGTTCATCCCAGGGGAACCCGCCCTTCACCGAGATCGTGTCGAACCGATGCTTCTGCTCTGCCATCTGGGCCTCCTTGCTCCGGGATCGCTCCCGGTTGTACGAGTTATCTGCGTTTGCTTCTTTTTGCCGCGCCGTTCGACCCGTTCCGCGCGCCCTCCGCCGCCGATGTCAGAGGCACCGCCGTCTCCCGCTTGAGCGTCGAGAGCACGAACATCGTCTTCACCTTGTCGATGCCCCTCGTCCTCGTGAGGCTGCTGAGGAGGAACTGCTCGTAATCGTCGATGTCCCGCGCATAGACCTTGAGGAGATAATCCTCGCCTCCGGCGACATGGTAGCATTCGAGCACGTGCTCGCTCTCCTTCACGAAGCGATGAAAGTTCTCGATCGAATTCTGCTGGTGAAGGTTGAGCGAAACCGCGACGAATGCGATCGTGCCGAGCCCGACCTTCTTGTTGTCGATGAGTGTCACGTACCGGTCGATGACGCCGCGCTCCTCGAGCTTGCGCACTCGCTCGAGCACGGCCGAGGGGCTCAAGCCTACTTCGGCGGCGAGCTGCACGTTCGGAATGCGTCCCTGCAGCTGAAGAATCTCGAGGATGCGAATGTCGAGCGGGTGGAAACCGTTTTGACTCATCGAATCGTCACCGCCGCCAAGTATTATTAATCAAATGGCCAGAATCGGAGAACATTATCAAGCAAACTGGCATTATTGTCAACAATAATTACCTATTTTGGCGATATTTCAAGAGAATGAGGAGCAGCGAGGCGAGGAGACAGAGAGGAGCGATCGGCGCGAATCCGTACGGCTCGGCCTCTGACCGATTCCGCCCCGGGCGCCTGGGGCGGAATCGGCCGCCGGGCTCATCACCCTTTCCTGATAACGATATTCCCGTTCCTCGTCTTGATCTTGATCGTGTGCTTGCCGCCGGCGACGTCGCCCGTTCCGTAGATGTGCTTGTGCGCCTGACCCAGGAAATTATGCTCCCATTTCTCGCTTTCCTCGATCTTCAGCGGGAAGTCGCACTCGATCCGGTATTTCTTGAGATGTTTCTTCGTGTATTCGATCTCGAGATCGAAGTTCATCGAAAGCCCCGCGGGCACGGTGAGCTCGATATCGCCGCCCATCGACGAAAGATCGACGTCGCGCTCTCCCTTCGCCGGGTCGCCGACCATCACGGCCTCGATATCCCCGCCCATCGTCGACGCGTCGATTTCGCCGTCGATCGCATCGATGCGGATGTCGCCTCCCATCGTTTTCGCGGCGACGTATTTCCCCGCCGACAGGATCGTTATGTCCCCTCCCATCGTCGTGACCTTCGCGCCGGAGGGCGCCTCTTCGACGTCGATGTCCCCTCCCATCGTCGTCACGCTGACCTCTTCCGCTTTCGCGACCTCGATATCCCCGCCCATCGTCTTCGCCCTGACCTTCTTATCCGTGTCGGCGACCTTTATGTCTCCGCCCATGGTGGTGATGTTCATCTCTTCCTTGCCTGTGGAAGAGGCGGAGCGCCCGGTAACGTTGTCGTAGGTCACCGCGCCGCCCATCGTCGACCCCTTGAGATTTCCCTTCACGTTGCGAATGACCACCTCGCCGCCCATCGTGTGCACCTTGCCCTCCGCCTCCGAGTCCTCGACACGTACCCGGCCGCCCATCGTCTCGAGGTCGATCTCCCCCTTGACGCGGGCGAGCTCGAGCGCTCCGCCCATGGTCTTGCCGCTCAGATTTCCCTCGACTCCTTCTATCGTGACCCCGCCGCCCATCGATTCGATTCTCACGTCGCACCGCTTCGGCACCTTGATGGTGAAATGCACGTCGACGTCGACGCGGCGTTTCTTGCTGCAATCGGAATGGATATTCAGATACGACGGTCCGTCGTCGAATTCGACGTCGACCCTGTCCGCGTCGTCCCCGCCGATATCGATCCTCACGGCGATCTCCGGCTTGTCCCACCCCGTGATGTCGACGCCCCCGCCGGTATCCAGATCGAGCATGAGCCTGCCCCCCATTTGAACGGGGAAGCTCTTCTCGATGGTCCGGTCGGTGCCGGCAAGAAGCGACTGAGGCTGATAACCTATTGTG
>JBFYZM010000227.1:0-11613 GCA_041309505.1 Candidatus Krumholzibacteriota bacterium | reverse complement strand
GAGCGTAACGACGAGGATCGCGATTCCGCCCGGCGCGTACCCCTCGAAGGTGGCCGATTCGTAGCTCACGCCGTCCCGTTCGCCGGTGCCTCGCTTGATCGCGCGCTCGATGATCTCGGAGGGCCTGTTGCTCACGCGCGCGCTCTGCACCGCGGTCCTGAGGCGCGCGTTGTTCTCGAGATCGCCGCCCCCCTCGCGGGCGGAGGTCAGGATTTCCCTGATGAGTTTCGTGAAGATCTTGCCCCGCTGGGCGTCGACTTTCGCCTTTTTCCTTTTTATGGTGGCCCATTTCGAATGCCCCGACACGAAACGCCTCCTTGAGCAGGAATGTTAACTGGCCTCGGTCTTCGCCGCCTCGGCTGCCGCGATGAGCTTCTGCGCGACTTCGTGAGGCACTTCCTCGTAATGCGAGAACTCCTGATGATGCACTCCCCGTCCCTGCGTCATCGAACGGAGCGACGTCGAGTACCGATGGAGCTCGGCGAGGGGCACCTGCGCCTTGATCTTCTGCCCGGTCCCCTCCTGCTCCATACCCTGAATCTTGCCCCGGCGCGACGAGAGATCGCCCATGACGTCCCCCATGAAATCGCCCGGCACGTGCACCTCGACGTTCATGATGGGCTCGAGGATGACCGGCTTCGCCTTGAGCACCGCGGCTTTGAAGCCGAGGGAACCCGCGACCTTGAACGCGTTGTCGGAGGAGTCGACCGCGTGGTACGAGCCGTAGTAGATCGCGACCTTGACGTCCATCACGGTATAGCCCGCGAGAACGCCTTCCTTCATGGCTTCCCGCACGCCCTTTTCCACCGCGGGAATATACTTCCCGGGAACGGTGCCGCCGACGACCTCGTCGACGAACTCGAACCCGCCGCTCCGCGGGAGCGGTTCGAGCCTGAGCCAGCAATCGCCGTACTGCCCGCGGCCGCCGCTCTGCTTCTTGTACTTGCCCTGCGCCTCGGCCTTCGCGGTGATCGTCTCCCGGTACGGGATCTTCGGGACCGTCATTTCGACCTCGACGTTCGACCTTCTCTTGAGCCGCGCGAGAAGCACGTCGAGATGAAGCTCCCCCTGGCCCGAGAGAAGCATCTGTCTGAGCTCGGGATCGAGATCGAGCTTGAAGGTCGGATCCTCCTCCTTGAGCTTGGCGAGCCCGGTCGCCACCTTGTCCTCTTCTCCCTTGATCTTGGCTGCGATCGCGGTCGTGAGGGTGGGCTCGGGATACAGGACGTCGGGGAAAACGACCGGGTGCGCCCGGTCGCAGAGCGTGTTCCCCATGCGTGTCGCTTTCAGCTTCACCGCGGCACCGATATCGCCCGCCTCGACCGATTCGGTATCGACCCGGTTTCGGCCCTCGATGAAGAAGAGCTGTCCCATGCGCTCCGCCGTGTCGATGTTCGCGTTGTGGAGATCCTTCCCGACGGCGACTTCGCCGCCGAACACCCTGAAGTAAGAAAGATCCCCGACGTTCTTCTCGGATACGAACTTGAATACGAACGCCGACACCGGGGCGCCGGGACCGGTCTTCACCTTCGCCTCCGCGAGCGAACCGGGAACCTTCGCGTCGATCTCCGTCCGCCACGCGGGAGACGGGAGCATCGTGACGATCGACTCCATGAGCTGGTGGACTCCGATGTTTTTCGAGGCCGAGGCGACGAAGAGCGGAACGAGCGTTCCGGCGACGCACCCGGCGCCGAGCCCCTTGCGCAGCTCCTCGTCGGAGAGCTTCTCTCCTCCGAGAAACTTCTCGAGCAGGGAATCGTCCGCTTCGGCCGCGAAATCGACGAGCCTCTGGAGCGCCTCGTCGACCTTGCCCTTGAGATCGGCGGGAACGTCGGTCTCGGCGAACTTTCCGTCGCCCGAATATACGTAGGCCTTCCCCTTCAGCACGTCGACGACGCCCTTGAACGACTCTCCCTGGCCGATGGGAATCTGAAACGGGGCGACCTTGGGCCCGAGCTGGCTCTGCGCCTCGTCGAGGCATTTGTCGAAATCCGCGTGTTCCTTATCCATCTTGTTGATGCAGACGACGCGGGGAAGGCGATACCGGTCGAGGTAGCCCCACGTCTTGACCGTTCCGGCCTCGACGCCCGCTTCGGCGCTCATGACGATGACGCCCCCCTCGACGACCGGGAGGCAGGCGAGCACCTGGCCGACGAAGTCCTCGTAGCCGGGCGTGTCGAGAATGTTGACCTTCGTCTTCGCGATCTCGCAGAACGCGATGCCGGCGTCGATCGAGATGACCTTCGAGATTTCCTCGGGCGAGGAGTCCATCGTCGTGTTTCCGTCTTCAACCCTGCCGGCCCTGCTGTTCACTCCGGCGTTGAAGAGGATCGACTCGGCGAGGGTCGTCTTGCCCGAGGCCTGGTGGCCGACGAGAATCACGTTCCGCAGTTTTTCATTTCCGTACTTCTTCAAAACAACCTCCTCTGAAACCTCTCAGCCCATGCCCCCGCCGAACTTGCCTCCGATCCAGACCATGAGAATGCTCAAAATCCAAATCGGGAGCACGGGAACGATCGCGGCCTTCCGCGAAATCCGGAAGATCGCCGCGATGCCGAGGATGAGCACGACGTAGTACCATATGCTGAAAATGCTGAGACTCTGAAGCACCGCGCCGAGCAGCCCTTTGCCCTCGCCCAGGAGCGGCGCGAGGCTCAGGCTGAACTTGGCATCCGCGGCCGATTCGACGCTCTCGACCCCGCGCATCCTGAGAACCACCGTGCTGATGATCTGCTCGATGATCATGATGATGCCGCAGAACGAGATGAGGCTCAGGGTCTTCTTGAAGTTCGAGCGCGAGCTCATGAGGTTGATCGCGAGGTGGGCGATACCCGCGACGATGAGGTAGAAGATTATCATGCCGATCGGCACCAGAATGAGCCCCAACGCCGCGTATTTGCCGAACCCTTCGACCGCGCTCTGGAGCTGCTCCTCGCTCATACCCCTCGGGTTGAGCTCGATGAGCTTCTGCTGCAACGGGAGCGTGAAGTAGCTCATGATCATCGTCACGGCACTCACGAGAACGAAAGGCTTCCACCATGAAAGCCCCGCGTCGATGCGGGCGAAAACCTTGAACGGATCGACGAAGATGTCGACGATCGACGAGAGAAAACCGCCTTTGTGTCCCTCAGCCGCCGGATCGACGGCATCGGGGGCCGGCATACTCTGCTGGTTATCCGCCATCGCTGAACCCTCCTTGCGAACGCACTTTCTCCTGGCCGGGATGCGCCAATCGGCCCCCCGGGGGATTGAAACAACTAACATAGAACACTTTTCCATGGCTGTCAAAGGATTTAGCGCGCACATCACGCGCCCGCGAGAAACCGGTTCGTAGAAAGCCCTGATCGCGCGGCGCGCACGAAAAAGGGCGGCGCGAACGCCGCCCCGCGGGCTGAAGCGATGGATTACGCCGGCCGATCGGGCGCCGGCGCGAAATCCGTGCGATTGTGCCGAAAGATCATTCCTTTCTTTCGACTTCGCCGAGGCGTTCCTCGAGATCCTTGAGGCGCTCCTTCAGCGCCTTCATCTCCTCTTTGAGCTTGAGCGCCTCTTGAGCGCTCTTATCCGCTTCCACCCAGGCGGGAGTACCCGGGCTCCTCTTGATCTTGATACCGCTCTGCTCGAACGGCGCGACGAATATCCGGCTCATATACGAGCCCGCGCCTGCCTCGAGCTCGTAGCTCTTCTTGACTCCCTTGCGCAGGACGTCGAGCGAGACCATGTCTCCCTTTTCGATACCGGTGAGCTCGCCGGAGATATCGCCGGCGGCCCCGACCGCGACGCCGTTCACGCTCACGATCACGTCGCCGCCCTTGATCCCCGCCTTGGCCGCGGGGCTATCCGTCTCGACGCTGAGAACGAGAACGCCTTCTCCCTTTCTGACGCTGAAATACGGAGCGAGATCCTCGTTGAGATCCGCGAGAGCCATTCCCAGGTGCCCCCTCGTGGCGATTTGCATATGCAGATTGCCGGCCGACTTCGAAGCGTCAGCTATTATCTTGCTCAGATCCTCGACCGAATAGGATCCGAGCTCATCCTTGACCGACGGGAGGAGGTCGCGATGCTCGAGCTTCACGAAGAGCTTCTTTTCCTTCCCCTCCCGGTAAATTACGATGGCGACCTTCTCTCCCTCTTTCCTCGCTTTCACGAGCTTCGCGAGATGCGCGGAATCCTCCACCTTAACGCCGTCGAAGAGATAGCAGATATCTCCCCCCCCGATGCCGGCCTTCTCGGCGGGACCGCCCGGCGCGACTCTCGCTATCACGACACCCGTTGTGCGGGGATAGTCGGCCTTTTCCTTCATAGCGGCCGTGAGCTCCTCCATGAAGACTCCCAGATACGTGCAGCAGGCATTCCCTTTCTCCGTCTCTCCGCCGCGCATAGTAATGCTGATGACGCCCGGCGCATCCTGGGCGCGCGCGGATGCCGCACCGATTCCGAAAGCGAGCACGCATGACGCGTACAAGGCACACACTCGCGAAAATGTTTTTCTCCTCATCTCTCGGGACGCATGACGCGCCCCCTCACCTCCTCGAAACATTCCGACTGCATCGGTAACCGTCCTTATTCAGTTATATTCCGGAAAGGCCTCGAAGTTTCACTTTTTTGGGGATCTCCGACGGAGAACCGACCGATAGACAGAGAGGGTCCGCTCCCCCCAGATGTCGACGTTGTATCTCTCGAGCACGCGCACGCGCGCCTTGCGGCCGAGCTCTTTCATCTCATCTTCTTGCGCGATAAGCCGTTGCAGCATCTCGACGAGCGCATTCTCGTCCCCCGGAGGAACGGTCGCGCCGGCGCCCTCGATCGCCTCCCCCACGTCTCCCACGTCGCTCGCGACGCACGCGACGCCGGAGGACATCGCTTCGAGCAGCGCCATCGGCAGGCCCTCGTTCCATGAAGGCAACAGGAACAGATCGAGCAGCGGATAGAGCCTCTCCAGATCGTCCCTGCTCCCGGGGAGCGAGAAGACTCGATCGAGTCCGAGCTCCCGAGCGAGACGCTCGTACGAGGCGCGCTCCCCACCTTCGCCGAAGATCACGAAACGAAGCTCCGGCGCGCCGGGGCGGGACGCCCTCTCCGCCGCGAGCCTCGAAGCGGCCCGCAGCATGAGCGGGTAGTTCTTGACCGGCTTCAACCCCCCGGTGGACCCGATGAGAACGAACGGACGGGGCACGGCTTCGGGGTAGAGCTCCGCGGCGAGCGCAATCCTGCCTTTTTCCCGCTCCGCTGCCGGGAGCGGGCGAAACCGTTCGGGATCGACGGCGTTCGGTATCAGCGCGACCTTGGCCGGCGGAAAACCCTGCCGCATCGCCTCCTCCGCGGCCCTCCTGCTCACGACGATGCATGCGGCGACGCGGGGCGAGATGAGACGCGCCGCAAGGGTCCGCCAGCCGTGGAATTCGATGCCGGCGCTGTGCCGGGTGACGACGAGCGGCGCGAACGGCGATATGAGCGTCGCGAAGGCCGCGGCGACCTCGGCGTGGAAAAGGTGCGCATGAACGATGTGGGGCTTGAAGATTCCGGCGATCCTCCGGATTCCCGAAACGGTCCGGGGCGCCGGCAGAGACCTGAGCGATCTCAGCGGCAGACGAAAGAGCTGGATCTTCTCGTCGATGAAGGAGCTCTCGAGCCCGTCCTCGACCGGCGACAGAGTGCAGACCGCCGTCTCGTGGCCCGCCGAGCGAAGATACCGGCACAGATTGAGCAGATGATGTTCCGCTCCACCGGTCCGAAGGGAGCTCGTGAAAAACAGAATGCGGTAGTGATCCATGAATGGGAATGATCAGGTGATACGCTCGAGCTTCTCGATGCCCTTGTGCTTCCCTTCGTACGGGAGGTCCTTCTTCCCTTCGATGACGCGGAGTCTCGGCGCGAAGCCGGCATTTTCGACCGTATCGCGCGTGGTCTCGGCCTTCTCCCACAAGGAGAGGCGATTCCCCCCGATGTAGGTTGCGATGGCCGCGAAGGAGGCCGCATTCACCATCACGAAATAGAAGGGTATGAAGAGAATCTTCGACTGCACGCCGCCGCGCCTCAAGAGAGCGCCGGCGATGGCGAGGATATAGAACGCGGTCTGAAGAACGAATAGCGCGCGGAAGGCCGGATTCGCCAGGAGCGGGATATTCGCGGCGTACAACACGGGCATGAGGGGCCCCACGCACCAGCGGATGAGTTTTCGCGAGATGAACTGGAAGATACGAAACGCGCCGCCGAAGTTGCCCCTGAGCGCCTTGAAGCCCGTGAGCCCCCTCACGATGATCCTCCGCTTCCGCGCAAACTCCTCCCGGAAAAAGAAGCTCGACTTCTCGTACGCGATCGCGCTTCCTTCGTAAACGACGCCGTACCCGCGGGAAGCGACTTCGGCGGGGATCTGAAAATCGTTCGCGACATCCTTGACGAGGGGGCAAAAAAGCTCCCGGCGAATGGCGAAAATCGTACCCGTGCCGACGAGCACCGATTTGAGCCTGCTCTCGAGACCGTTGAGGAACGATTCATAACGCCAGTAGAGGCTCTCCCCTTTCCCCACGTACGAATGATTGCTCAGATACACGAGCCTGCCCACGACGCAGCCGACGTCCCCGTCCGCCAGGTTCCGGACAAGCATCCGGATCGCGTCTTCGCGATAGAAGGCGTTCGCGTCGGAAAACACGAGAACGTCCGCCTCGAGCCCGAGGACCGCACGGTTGAGCGTAGCGCTCTTGCCCTCCCTGCGGTCGAAAGCTTTGAGAACGACGCCGTGGTTCTCGTATTCGCGCACGATTTCATTGGTTCCGTCGACGGATCCGTCGCTCGCAACCACGATCTTGATCTTGTCCTTCGGATAATCGAGAGCGAGGCTGTTTTCGATCTTCTCGCGGATGATGCGTTCCTCATTGTGAACGGAGATGATGAGTATCACGCGGGGAGTGTACGATTCGTCGCGCAGAATCCGCCGGCGGCGAAAGAGATTGAGAGCATAGAGCACGAGCGGATACCCGGCGTACGCGTACAGCACGACGCCAAGGATAAATATAACTACAATCCCTGCCGCAAGTTCCAAGTCAGTCCCTCCGAAGGAAGTTACTCATTAATACCATAATCCCGAAAATGGTCAACGTCTTTTTGGGGGGAATATAAAAATTCGCTGACCGTTTTCTCATGGCTCGACTCCTGAACGCCGCCCAAATCACCAGAAACGAGAAAACAGTAGCGATTTTTCGATAGGACTCCTTCTGCAAGAAGTATAGTCGTTCGAGCCCGTTCCGTCAAGGAATAATGCCTTTGCGGAGATCCCCTTTTTCCCCGACGGCAAGATCAATAAACGACGGTTCCGCTTGGAAAAACCCCGGCCAAAATCAATGATGGAGATCGCGGACGGCCGCCGGTCCATCGTTCGCTCAGGGCCCTTCCCGTTTCTCATACACGATGAAATCCGCCATGAATCGCGAGTCTCGCGCGTACTCGTCCGACGGGTCGCGCGACGGGCGGAGTTCAATCCGGCCCTCGACCTGGAACCGCGCTCTCGGCTCATAGTCCCGGGGAAATTCGCTCTCGGAGAATCTCCGGTGCACGTGACCGCCGACCGGAAGGGCGACATAGTCGGGCTTTCTCCGGAGAATGTATAGAATGTCCCAGTTCGGATCCCCCCTGCGGCCCGCCCGGAACGTCCGGACATCCGGCGTCACGAGCCCGGACGCGTCGAGAATCGTGCGCTGCGAGATGTATCCGAGGTACCCGATGTCGCTGCAGTGGATGATGTCTCCCGGCCGGCTGTGCGTGCGGAACCAATCGCCCATCGGGCGATAGACGCTATCGGCCACATGGCGCTGCCACCGCGCGGAAACGAGGGAACGGGGGAGAACGACGACGTCGACGAGAATAAAAAGGAAGGCGGCCGCGAGCGCCCCTCGCGCGGGGCTCCGCAGAATCCAGGCAAGCACCGAGGCAGCCCCCACGGCGGATAGCACCGTGAGCGCGAGCGCCTCGGGCGGAAAATACCAGCCCCCGAGGAACGGGGGGCGTCCCACGAGGAAGAAGAGGAGATAGGCCACGGCCCATACACCGAGCGCCGCGCACGATTCGCACTTCCTTCGCAGCCCGACGACGAAACCAACTGCGGCCCCGACCCACAGGGCGATGACGAAGAGATTCCTCATGATGAAGAAATCCAGCCACTGGTGCACGGTGATGCCTTCCTGGAGCATCTTCATCAACAGCGAGTTCGGGATCGGCGAGCCGAAGTACAGAAAAGCGAACACGAACCATGGGACGGTGGTGCCGAGAAACGCGGCGAGAGAATTTCGCGCGGCGTTCGACTCGCCGCGAAGCTGCCTCGAAAGAACGAGAGCGCCGAGAACGCCCGCAAGGAGGATTCCTTCCGGCCTCGTCAATACGGCGAGCCCCGCCACGATCCCCAGGGCCGAGTACTTCCCGCGCGAAAGGAGGAGTAGCGAGGCTACGAGCAGGAAATTGAAGAGCTGCGTTTCCATGCCGTACCCCGAGGCGGCAAGACTCGTATACGCGAGCGCGTAGAAGAGCGCCGCGACGAGCGCCGGCGGCTCGCCGAAGCAGTTGCGGAGAAGCCGGTACAGCAGAACGCAAATAAAGAGGTCGAAAACGACGCCGAGCCCGAGCGCCGCGGCATCCAATGGAATGCCCGTCATCGCGAAGGGCGCCAGAATGAGCGCAAAGAGCGGCGTCGTCACTCCAAGCACCCGGTCGCCGACGTTGTAGACGAATCCATGGCCGTTCGCGAGATTCTGCGCGTAGCGGAAGGTGATGTAGGCGTCATCCACCGGTGCGGACGCTTCTATGAAGACGACGCGCAGGACAAGCCCCGCGAGGAGGATGAGGACGAGGGCGATCGTGCTCTTGTATGCGCCCATGTGCCGAATCGACGCGGAGAACGATGGAACCGAGGCTCCCATGGCGCACATGCCTTTGCGATTATTGGCCAGCCGGCGGAACGTATTTCGTGACGCCTCCATATTGGGTCCCGATCCAGATCGTCCCGTTCTGATCCTCGCACAGGGTACGGATGTAATCGTCCGAAAGTCCGTTCGAAGCGCCGAGCCTCGACCATTCGCCGTTTCTCCATACGAGTATCCCGCCCCCCGCCGTCGCGAGCAGTATGTCCCCCCGTGCCGCACCGCTCACCGCGGTCGCCCGCGCGCCTCTCAACGCCTTCGGCAGCTCGAGGAAGCGCCACCCCGACGCTCCCAAACGGTATACGCCGGCGCTCGAACCGACGAGACAGGAGCCCCCTTTGTCGAATCCAAGGCAGTATTCGTTCGCCGGCGAGTGAGAATTCGATCCGGGCGCGGCATCGCTCAAAAAACGTATCGCGGGGTCCAGGCTGCGGAGCGCGTCGATCGCCCTCGTCGTGTCGGCGGCTTCGCCTTCGCGCCGCGGAAGCTCCATCTTCGCCCAGACTCCCTGGACCCGATGCGCGATCTCCCCGGCCCGCGTCACGACCCACGGGTTCCCGGCCGGATCGACGGCGAGATCCTCCACGGCCCCCGCGGGCACATTGCTCTCCCCGTCGGGAACGCTCCATTTTCCCGCCGTGTAGGCCGCGAGCTCCCCGTCGAATGTCGCGAACCAGACGGTTCCCGAGGGATCCGCGGCGACGCGCGTGAAATACTCCGTCGCCAGGCCGTTTCTCCTGTCGAACACCTCCCATGCGCGCCCCGTGTAGTGAAGGATGCCGAACCGGGTCGCGGCCCATACTTCCCCCGACCCGGAGGCGCAGATATCGGTTATCTCCCCCGCGTACGGCGCGGGAGGCGCGGCCATTCTCGCGGAAACTTCCCTGGAGCTGTAAATGTCCGAACCCGCGGCGAGCCATACCGTGCCGCCGCAAAGACGGATTCGCGAAACACGGCTTTCGGGAAACGCCTGCGGAACGGCGAGCTCCCTCGCGTCGTCCCCGAAAATGACGAGCACTTTCCCGTCGTCCGTTCCCGCGTAGCACACGCCGTCGACGTCGTGGCGTATCGAAAGAAAACGGCGTTTTTTCGAGGCCGGTCCTCGCGCGGCGAGCGCCGTCCACTCCGACCCGTCGAAAGACGAGATACCCGAGGCGCCGGCCGCCCAGACGCGCCCGGTCGAATCGAGGCTGAGCGCGTTCACTTCGGCGCCCGGCGGCGCCCCGGCGGCGCCGTACGATCGCACCCTGCCGAAGCTGTATGTCGCGACTCCCTGTCCGGCGATCGCCAGGAACAGATTCCCATCCTCGTCGAAGAGCGCGTCCCGGATCGAGCCGATCGGCAGGCGGCTCCCGTACCGGAGCGATCGCCACCCGAGAGAGTCGGCGCACACGAGCCCGCTCGCGGTCCCGAAGAAGACGGTGCTCGCATTCTCCTCCGCGATCGACAAGACGCGCTCGTCGAGCAGGGAATCCCGGGCGGTCAGAACGGTGACGGCGCCGTCGACGACGTACCCGCAGCCGTTGCCGTAGCTGCCGATCCAGAACCTCGTCTGGCCCGGTATCAGGCACCTGACGCGCGCGAAGAGCGGAAGCGATTCCTTCGGGTACCATCGCCACGCGCCGTTCGAACGCACGCTTATCCCGTGATCTCCTCCGACCCAGAGCGCGCCGCGGTCGTCGACCTCGATCGCCCTGACCGAAACAGACGCGGGACCGTTCACCGGAACGATCGCGTCGTCCTTCATCCGCCAGGCGAACAGCCCTCCCTCCGTTCCGATCCAGAGCGTGTCGTCCTTCACGGCGAGCGCGCGCACTTCTTTCGCCGAACAGAGAACGGAGAATCTCCCCGGGAGGTCGCGGGTCCGTTTTCTCTCGAGGGAAGACAGCGAATGACGCTGCCCCGCCCGCAGCCATATATTCTGGGCGGCGGCGGCCGGATACGCGCAGGGCAGCGACAGCAGCGCCGCGAGAGCGGCGAGGACCAGCGCCTTGTTCGCCCGCGCCGGCGCGGCGGGCCCGACCTTCATATTCATGCGCAAACCTCGGCTTTGAAATCGGCCACGATCGATCCAAACTCGTCTGGAATGTAAAACAAGCGCGGGGTTTATTCAAGCGGAGAGGAGTCCGGCGCGAGGCGCCCGGGACAGGGCGTGTGCACGAGATCGTTCAGATATGCCGACAGATCGCCGCCTCCGAGGGCGGCCGCGGAGCGAAGGAACGAGGATTCGTCCGCGACGACGCTCCTCCCGGCGTTTCCACACATATGCTTAAGAACTTCCACGAGCGCGACCTTCCCTCCCGTTTCGGCGAGGAGGCGCTCGTCGAGCGCTTCCGCGGCGAGGAATCCCCCGTCGTACAGGAGATTGACCATATCCTTGTCCCGCATGTCGCTGTTCGCCGCCTCGCCGATCGACACCTTCGCCGCGTAGGGATTCTCCCGATACCGCTCGCCGATCGCCCGGCGGTGAAGCCCGTACTGCTCGTCCGTGATCACGCGCGAGTCGCGCAGCACCTGATACGCGTAATAGTTCGTCACCCCTTCGATGAACCAGAGGAACTCCGTGCCGGCCGGCCCGAGCGCCTCGCCGTTCCAGTTGTGGAAGAACTCGTGCGCGACGATCGCCATCGGCGTATCCACGAGCCCGCTCCGATCGAGCCGCCCGTCGAGGAACAGAATCATGCTCCCGCCGTAGTGAATCCCG
>JBFYZM010000226.1:0-6507 GCA_041309505.1 Candidatus Krumholzibacteriota bacterium | reverse complement strand
GATCCAGCGAGAGCGGCCGAACTGCGCGCTTCCATAAGGGGGTACTCCGATGAAATGGGCACGAGCGTTCGCCGGTGCAGCGCTGCTCCTCACCCTCGAGGCATGCAGCGACAGCGAAAATCCGGTTAAGCCCTCCCTTAACCCCCCCGCCGCCTATAGTTGGGAACCGTCGTACGTCGGGCTGAATGGAATCAGGCTGTGGGGCGCCTCGGGGAGCGACATCTTCGCCGTCGGAGCGGCCGGCACGATCCTTCATTACGACGGCAGCGCCTGGAGCACGATGGCGAGCGGGACGACCAGGAGCCTCTATGGAATATGGGGAACCTCGAGGAGCGACGTCTTCGCCGTCGGAGCGGCCGGCACGATCCTTCATTACAACGGCAGCGCCTGGATCACGATGGCGAGCGGGACCAGGAGCCTCTATGGGATATGGGGAACCTCGGGGAGCGACGTATTCGCCGTTGGAGAGACCGGCGCGATCCTGCATTACAACGGGAGCGCCTGGAACCCCATGTCGAGCGGGACGACCAAGAACCTCTCTGGGGTATGGGGAAGCTGGGAGTGCGACGTATATGCGGTGGGCGCTTACGGCGCGATCCTTCATTACGACGGGAGCAAATGGAGCAAGATGACCGGGGGGGCCGGCTTTCTTCAGAGCGTGTGGGGCAGTTCCGGGGGTGACGTATATGCGGTAGGCGGATACGTCATAGATGACGATTTCAACCTCAAGGGCACGATACTACGGTACGATTACAATGGCAGTGAATGGAGCACGATGACGAGCGGGATACCCGAGTTCATGGTAAGCGTCTGGGGGAGCTCGGAAAGCGACATCTTCGCGGTGGGCCGGGCAGGCACGATCCTGCATTACGACGGGAGCGCCTGGAGCGAAATGGCCAGCGGGACAAGCGAGTACCTGATCAGCGTCTGGGGGAGCTCGGGGAGCGACGTCTTTGCGGCGAGCGGGGGCGGCAGGATCATACATTATGACGGTGTCGAATGGAGAGAGGTGCTCGGCCGGCCCCGCGTCGATCTCAAGGGAATGTGGGGGAACTCGGCGAGCGACATCTTCGCGGTGGGCTCGGACAACACGATCATGCATTACGACGGAAACGCATGGCGCGTGATAATGAGCCCCAAGGATCCCTACCATCAATTCGAGGCGGTATGGGGGACCTCGGGGAGCGACGTCTTCGCCGTGGGATATCGCTGCGAGATCCTTCATTACGATGGGAGCGCCTGGAGCCCGATGGAGCCCGGAACGAACAGGAACCTCTTTGGGGTCTGGGGGAGCTCGGGGAACGATGTCTTCGCCGTGGGATATCACGGCCTGATCCTTCATTACGACGGGAGCGCCTGGAGCGCGATGGAGAGCAAAACAATCGCGGACCTCTTCGGGGTATGGGGAATCTCGGCGAGCGACGTCTTCGCCGTCGGCCCGGACGGTGTGGTCATGCACTACGACGGGAGCGATTGGAGCGAGATGACCGGCGGGACGGGCGAGTATCTTGATGCCGTATGGGGGAGCTCGGGGAGCGACGTCTTCGCAGTGGGCTGGTACGGCACGATCCTGCATTACGATGGGACCGGCTGGAGCACGATGACGAGCGGGTCGCCCGCGGACCTCGAGCGCGTGTGGGGAAGCTCGTCGCATGATGTTTTTGCGGTCGGAGAAGCCGGCGCGATCCTGCACTACAACGGAAGCATCTGGAGCGCCATGTCGAGCGGCACTCCCGTGAATCTCTATTGCGTTTGGGGAACCTCGGGGAAGGACGTATACGCCGCCGGAGCGGGCGGCACGATCCTGCACTACGGGCCTTAGCGGCCCCCGCTCTGGAAACGAATAGCAAGCGGGCGGGACGAGGGTCCGTGAACCCCATGTTCGTCGCCGCCCGCTGAGGATCAGTTACCGCTTTGCTTTCTTGTCGGTGTCCCGGTCAGACCTTTTCTCTACGGATCGAGATTTCGTCGACCGAGCGCTTTTCGCGGGAGCCTCGGTTTTGCGCTCGACCCGAGTGGTCCGGTTCGAGGCTCCGACCTCGGCTTTGCGCTCGACCGGGGCGGTCCGCCTCGACACGGCGACCTCGCGCTGAGACTGGGTTCTCTGCGTCGACACGGCGACCTCGCGCTGAGACTGAGTCCTCTGCCTCGACACGGCGACCTCTCTTGTCTGCGCGCCGCTCTGCACGCCGCGCCGGGTCGCCGATCTCTCGGCGATCTTGATCCTGTCCGTGCGGATATCCATCGGCCGTTCCGTGATTGTCCGAAGAGGTATCTGCCGGCGAGCGGCCGTTTCCACCCGCTGGAAATCCGGAGCGTGCTTGACGCCGCCCTTGCGCTGGAACACGTCCCGATAGTGCGGCCGGTCGATCCCGTAGCGGCCGACATGATCGTCGCCGAAGTTGTTGATGTTCACTACGACCCAGATATTGAAGCCGCGGGAATCCCACGGATCGGGCCAGTAGCGGTGCGGCGGCGGCATCGGCGCCCATCCGCAGTAGCTCCCGTGGGTGTACCATTGGACCCTCGCGGGCGACCATTCGTCGCCCGGGACCCAGAACCAGCCGATATCGAAGTCGCGATACCAATAGCCGTAATGGTAGACGAGCTCGCCGAAGGGCTCGTAGGAATCCCATGCCCAGCCGCGGCGCGTCCGTATCCAGCGGCCGTCGTAGAAGGGCGCCCAGCTCTCGTCGACGTAGGGACACCAGACGACGCCATATGGCGGGACCCTCATCCATTCGCCGTACTCGGCGAGAAGGTCGTAACCTCCGCCGCCTCCTCCGTGAATATTTACTCCCGCCGACACCCGGACGACCGCGGATGCGTTCTGCGCGTATCCGAGTCCGACGACGAACATGCACGCGAAAAGCAGGAGGCCCAGCCTCTTGCTCAACCGATATTCGGAGTATTTCGACATATCCAACCTCCTTCAGGAAGCGAAGCCTTCAGGGGTGTTCATCTAATAAGTCGGAAGGGTGGATTGTCGGGTTACAACCATTATTAATTGAATCCCTTTCAGCGCTTCGCCAGCTTGATCTCCCGCAGCTGCAGGGCAATCACGAACAGCAGGGCGACGGCGGAGTATTCCAGAAGCCGCCACGGGTCGTAGTGGCCTCTCACCACGGTATAATGAAGCAGCCGGGCCAGATGCTCCCAGGCGCCGAGGCCCGCCAGGGCGAACGCCACCACGAAAAGGAATCGACTCAGGATACTGGTCAATAATGTCATCGTCGTAACCTCCTTACTTCCGGGGAAGCACCATGGCGTCCGGATCGAACTGCTTGGTCCGGAAGTTGAACGCCGCAATCCGGACCGTGCCGGCTTCGTCCTCGAGCCAGAGCTGGAACCAGCCGGGATATGCGGGGTTCGTGGTCACCGAAACGAGTCTTCCCCATTCCGGGGGAATTGAGTCCGGGGCCGGCAGCTGTTCGGAGGCAGCCGTCGCTCCCGCCTGGGCCGGTTTCTCCGGCAGCCGGGCGCAGGAAAACGCCGGCAGCAGGAACACCGCGACGAGAAACCAGATATACGCGTGACGACGCATGTTCTCTCCTTTCCGGGAAGCTGGCTTTGCTTCATGATTGGGACAAGCGGAACACGGGGGCGCCCGGCCGGTCAAGCGGAAAAGCGTTTGAATTTTCAGCGAGATTGATATACTGGAGGCAATCATTCAAACAGGAGGTGCCCGCATGATGAAGCGCTACGGTCTGTCGTCGATGCTTCTGTTTCTCTGTATCGTTCTCTGCGCCGCCCCGGCGCGGGCGCAGTGGGCGAAAGACGGCGTGCTCGTATGCGGCGAGATCGATTATCAATGGATGCCGAGAATCGTCACGGACGACGCGGGCGGCGCAATCGTCGTCTGGCTGGATCAGCGGAACGGCGGCGAGTACGACCTCTACGGCAACAGGATCGACCGTGAAGGAAACGTCTTCGGAGGCGGGGGCCTGCCGCTGGCGGCGGCCCCCGGAACTCAGTACCAGCACAGGCTCATTCCCGACGGCACGGGGGGCGCATTTGTCGTGTGGGCCGACTCGCGCGCCGGCGACGGATACTACGACGTCTATGCCCAGAAGGTGGATGGGCAGGGAAGCATCTATTGGCCGGAGAATGGATTGGCGGTTTGCACGGCACCCGGGACGCAGGACGGCCCGAAGGTGGTACCGGACCTGGCGGGCGGCGCGATCTTCATATGGATGGATTATCGTAAGGGCCAGTACGACATCTATGCGCAGCGAGTCACGGGGGCCGGCGACACGCTGTGGGCGGCGAACGGCATTCCCATCGACACGTCCATGGGCGATCAGGACGTGCCGGAAGTGGTGCCCGACGGATCGGGCGGCGCCATCATGATATGGACCGACGGCCGCAACGGCGACAGCGATATCTACGCGCAGCGGATCGACGTGAACGGCAATCTCGTCTGGGGCCCCGACGCGGTCCCCGTGTGTATCGAGCCCGGCGGGCCGTCGAACCCGCGTCTCGTCGCGACCTCCGACGGAGGCGCATGCGTCGCGTGGACCGACTATCGCAATGGATACTCCGATGTTTACGCCCAGAAAATCGATCAGAACGGGCAGGTGCTCTGGCAAGGCGGCGGCATGGCCGTCTGCCCGGAGTCCTGGAACAAATATTCCGCGCAGCTCACCGGGGACGGCGCCGGCGGCGCGATCGTCGTCTGGTACGACGAGAGAAACTACAATGAAACGTACGCGCAGCGCATCCAATCGGACGGCTCCCTCGCGTGGGCTGAAGACGGCGTCATGGTTTTCCCCAGCTATGGCGACGACGATCCTCGCATCATGCCCGACGGCGCCGGCGGCGCTTTCGTCGCTCTGGATATCTACTGGGACGAGGAGGAGCCGAGCGACATCTACATCCAGCGACTCGACCACGACGGTAATCTGCTGTGGGGTCTGAAGGGTTCGGCCGTATGCGTCGCCGAGAATGAGCAGTTCCGTCCCGTTCTGGCGCCCGACGGGAGCGGTGGAGTGATCGTCGCATGGGAAGATTATCGAGCGAATACCGGCTCTGCGGATATCTACTGCCAGCGCGTCGGCGCCTCGGGGCTCTGGGGCGATCCTGCGCCCGGTATCGTCTCGTGCCTCGATCTGCCGAACGATCAGGGCGGCTGGGTGCGAATCACGGCGAGAGCGTCCTCGCACGACGTCGCGGGCGAGACCGATAGTCCGATCATGGGTTACAACGTCTGGAGAATGATAACCGGCGGCGGCGGGCCGCTGGCCCTTTCGGCGAGCCCGGCGCCGGTCATGGCCGCGCTCGACCGGGCGAAGCTCCTCGCGCTTCTCTCCGATCCCGCGACGGCGAATGGCGTGCGGGCGAGCGGCTCGCAGGCGGCGGCTCTCGGCCTGCCTCCGGGGGAGTGGGAGTCCGTCGGTTTCTGGTTCGCGACACGGGATACCCTGTATAACGCCGTCGTTCCGACGAGGAACGACTCGACCGAGATGGGGCCGGCCGAGGAGACATTCATCGTCACCGCGCATACCTCCATAGCCGGCGTATTCGTCGCTTCGGAGCCCGCGACAGGCTACTCGGTCGACAATCTCGCCCCGGGTCTGACGGCGGGCTTTGCGGGCAACGAGATCGCCTCGCCCCCCGGGCTCGCGCTCTCCTGGACGCCGAACGCCGCATCGGATATCTGGAAATACAACGTCTATCGCGGCGACGACGAGCTCTTCGTGCCCGGCGTGTCGAATCTGCTCGGAACGACGGACGGCACCGGATATCACGACGGGACGTGGGTGTACGCGTACCAGTATTTCTACAAGCTCGCGGCGGTGGACCGGCACGGGAACATGGGGCCTGCAGCTCTCTTGAGGCCGGAAGACGTCAACGTCGGCACGACGCTTCAGAGCTTCGCGGCGTCGCTCTCGGGATCGTTCGTCGAGATCTCGTGGACGCTTTCCGAGGCCGGGGCGGACACGCGCTTCGCGGTGCTGCGTTCGGCGGCGGGCGGCTCGTTCGAAGAGCTCGAGTCGCCTCAAATCGAGCGTGACGGGCTTTCGTTCTCGCTGGTCGACAGGAGCTGCGACCCCGGCATGGCCTATCGGTATCGCGTCGACGTCATCGACGAGTCGGGGAGCCGGACGCTCTTCGAGACGCAGGGGATCTCGACGCCGGCGATGCCGCTCACGCTGAATCAGAACCACCCGAATCCGTTCAATCCCTCGACGACGATCGGCTACTACCTGCCGAGCGATGTCGCGGTGACGCTCGAGGTGTACGCCACGTCGGGGCGGCTCGTCGCGAGATTGCTGAACGGCGCGAAGCAGGCGAAGGGAACGCATTCGGTCGAATGGCGAGGAGTCGATGCGCAGGGCCGCGCGGCGAGCTCGGGGGTGTACTTCTACCGGCTCACGTGCGGCAAGGAGACGATCTCGCGCAAAATGATCTTGCTCCGCTAGTACTTTCGCGAGCGCGCAGATGACAAGGGGAGCGGGGCCGTGCGCCCCGCTCCCTTATTCAACCGAATAGATCGGAAGAGCGTCG
>JBFYZM010000225.1:0-2844 GCA_041309505.1 Candidatus Krumholzibacteriota bacterium | reverse complement strand
CGGGGCGAGCCTGACGATCGGCGGCATTTCGCGGGAAAGCCCCGATACGGGGGAAAAGGATTCAGAGTGGATCGCGAGCGGCGACGCGGGGATCATACTGAAGCCCCTCCCCGTCGTATCGTTCGCGTATTCGGCGGGCAATATCAGGGACGCGAGTCCCGATCGGGCGCCCGGCGGCGAAGCGTGGCGCCGCGAACAGAGGTGGGGCGCCTCGTACTTCTGGGAGAACACGGTCATCATCTCGTTTGCGACCGCGCGCACCGCCGGCCGGACGACGTTCCATTACGGGGTCGGCGTCAAGACCGCCGTTCCGATCGAGCTCCTGGCGGGTCTCTCCGACGGCCGCGTGACGGGAGGGGCGCGCTGGACCGGTTCATGGCTGGGGGGCTCGATCGCATTCGCGGCGACCGAGAACGAGGGAGTCACCTGGACGCTCGCCTGCGAGGCGCGTCTTCCCGGAGGATCGAACGGGGAGGCGCCATGAGAGGAATCCATGATGGCGTCATTCGACGCTCGCGCGCGGCGTTCGTCGCGCTCTCCCTGCTCGTCATCGCAATGCCGCGGCCGGCGCGGGCGGAGGAACGCCCCGACTCTTCCGTCGTGTTCAAATGGTCGGCGCTCTACCTGAGCCGCATGGACATCCAGGAATGGTCTTCGAATTTTCCATGGAATGACCGGGAGAGCCGTTCGCATCTCAACGACCGGCTCGCTTTTCTCGGGGAGATAATCCATCCCCGGGGTATCGCGGTTTTCGCGAAGGGCGCGACCGGCTTCCGCCTCGGCGGCGAATATCAGGAGCAGCAGTTCTTTCTCGACCAGGGGCACGTCGGCTTCGATTTCCTCGGAGGCGCGCTCTCGGGCAGGCTCTTTTCCCGCGAACGGGTGTATCGAACCGATCAAAGGCTCCTCAAGCTGCTGTCGGACGAGTCGCCGGGCATCGTCGATCGCGGCGAAGGGATCGCCTTCACGGCACGCGCGGGCGCCCATCTTTCGTTGAACTATATCGAATCGATTCTGCGCGATCCCGACGAGGTCGCGATTCGCGGCGGACTGCCCTCGTATCACGGAGACGAGGATCGCCTGCGGGTCTTCAGGCTCGAGGGATTACAGAGAGCCCGCTGGCACGCCGGATTCACGATTTCGCAGATGCGCGACCGGTGGTACGACGAGCGGATCACCGTCGGGACGGACGTCGGTTTCAGGGTGAAGGGGATCGAACTCCTCGCCGAGCTCGCCCGCACGCAGGGCGGCGGGTGGAACGAGCTTCGGAACAACGTCCTTTTCGATCTGAACTGGAACGCCGCTCGACTCGATGATTTCGGCGCATTGTTCTCGGATAACGACGCCTTCGCCGCCGAGATAGAAGGCCTCGGAATCGGGATGGGCGATTGGGGCGCAATCGGCCTCGTGCCGGGGTATCGGTACACCGGGCGCGGATTCGCGAATCCTGAAGGAGAGATTTCGCGCGGATTGCGCGAAGGCCGTCTGCTGGCGTGGTGGAAGCCGGCCGGCTACGACGCGCTCCTCTCCATCGACGCCGCTGACGGCGCGTGGTGGGAACGGGATTTCAGCCGGCTCGTCGGAAGCGTGCGGATGCGGTACCGCGGCGGCTTCGAGATACGGGAGAGCATTCTGTGCACGGCGGGCGAAAGGTGCGCGGCGGCGGTTTCTTTCGTCGACGACAACGCATTCTCCCGAATCGTCATGACGGCGCGTATCGACGATCTCGGAGACGGGAATCTTCTCTCGTATCTGGCGCGGGGAACCCTCAATTTCGGATCGCGTTTCTCGGCGAGCAGCTCGCTCTATTTGCACCGTTCGCGCCTGAATCGCTGCAACGTCGCAATCGAATTCAGACCGCGGGAGAGATTCCTGTTCCAGGCTTCGCTCGGGTCCTCCGTGCCGTGGGATGAGAGTCTCCAGTTCGACCCTTCGTTCGACGCATTTCCGATCAGCATCTATCCCCCGTGGGATGACCGGTTCATCATGTTCTTCACTCGAATCTGGTTCGGAGGTGAGCGAACACGATGAAACGGCGCTTCATGCTGTTCGTTCTCTGTATGCTCGCTCTGTTCGTCGCGGCGCAGTGCCGTGCCTCGGTCGGCGTCGAAGAGGAGGAGGTCGTTTTCAGGATCGGAGGATTCCAGGCCGGCAAAGTGTTCCTCGTCGGCGATTTCAACGGCTGGAACCCGACGATCGATCTCATGGTCGAGGTGGAGGGTGGGTTCGAGATACGGCTCTATCTCCTGCCGGGAACGTACCGATACGGTTTCATCGCGGACGGCGCCTCGAAACCGGATCCCGATAATCCCTGTATCGACGCGAACGGCAACTCCTGCTTCATACTCAGGGAACGGGGCGGAGCCCTCGAGGTGATTCTCGCGGAATCGACGCTCAATCTCGCCGGATCGGCGAAGGCCAGTCTCACGCCCGTCGTCAGGATCGACGCGGTCCTGGGCGACGGAGGGGGATCTGCGCACTCCCTCTGGGGGATCGGGGGCACGGTCGACGAACGAATCGACGCCGATCTCGCGGTCGGGTTGACCGGGGAGTTCCCGGAGAGCGAATCGCTCAAGGGAGAGGCCTTTGTGCTGCGCGGCCTCGCTTCGTATCGTTTCGGAAGGGGAATGATCCGCGCCTTCAACCGCCCCGACACGGCGATCGATCTCGGCGACCCGATCGGGTTGATCGGAACGGTCGGTCCCTACCGATACCCGACGAGCCTCTTCTGTCGGGGGGTTGAGCTGGAGGGGAAGTTGCCCCTCGGTCTCGATGGGCGTTTTCTATATGCGAGCCGTCTTCGGGGCTACCGCTCGGGTCTCGAGGGGATGGCCGATTCATCCG
>JBFYZM010000224.1:0-5602 GCA_041309505.1 Candidatus Krumholzibacteriota bacterium | reverse complement strand
GGGGCCCGGCATCAGGACGCTCATGGCGTTTTCCGCCGCGGGCATCGCCCTTTCCAACAAGGGCTCCGTGAGCATCGGGAATTTCCTCGAACCGCTCGGGAAAATCCCCGGCTTCGACGTCACGCCGTTCAGGGAATTCAATTTCAGCGAATGGAAAGGGAACTTCTTCGTGAAGGACGGGCGTTTCTTCACGAACGACTGGAAGGTCGGTTCCTCGCGGGGCGACTGGTCGATCGCGGGGTCGTTCGGATTCGACGGCACGCTCGACTACGCCGTGCACCTCGTCATTCCGCCCGCGGTGCAGGAGCAGATGAAAGATATCGAAAGATACAAAGCCGCGTTCGATCTCATGCGCGACAAGAACGGCAACCTCATTCTCGACATTCATGTCGGGGGCAGCGCGAAGCGTCCGTCGGCGACGCTCGATCTTTCGAAGGCGAAGAGCAAGGCGCAGGAAAGGGCGATGGAGGGATTGAGAAAGCTCCTGAAGTGATCGGCCGGTCTGAAGCGATCGGCCGGTCCGCGGCCGAAAAAGCGACGGCCCCCCGGGATGCGCGGCGTGTCCGCGCAATCCCGAGGGGCCGAACCTTTTTATAACCCTTCGGTTATCGTCAATCCTAGTAGTTGATGGCCGCCTCGCGACCGGTCGCGTTGACCATCGGGAATCCGGCTTCGCACGTGGCGATGCCGAGCGAGCCGTTGCCCGTGAGCGGGTCCAGGTTGGGCTCGAACTTGAACGACAGGTTCTGCAGATCCTCTATCAGCATTATTTCGAACGACGCGACGAGCACGGGCTCGGGGCCGAACATCGGCCTGTTGAATGCGTACGCTATGCCGGAGAAGAGATCTCCGAGCGTAACGGCGACGTACTCGGGATTATCCGCGACGCTCGCGACGTAATACTGCGTACCCGCTTCGAGATCCACGTTGTCTTCGTCGGTGAGGCGAAGCTTGAACTCGCACGCCTGCGCGCAGTTCACGTCCTCCTCATCGAGCATGACGAATACGTAGCAGCTGACCGGAGTCCACGAAAGCGTCGTGGACGTGCACACCGTCGCGGAACCGTCGAAGAAGACGGCGAACGACGGATTCGACGTGACGTCGACGCTCATGTCGAACGCCTTGTCGAGCGACTCCGGCGTGGGGGAGCTGTCGGTGACGCGCACCGTGAAGCTGAAATCGCCCGCGGCGGTCATGACACCGGTAATCTTGCCTTCGGCCGTCAGAACGAGACCTTCCGGCAGGGTGCCTTCGGCCAGCGTCCAGGTATAAGGCGCCGTACCGCCCTGAACCGCCAAGGTCATGTTATACGGAGAGCATGTGTAGGCCACCGGAACCGCTGTGGTCGTGATCTCGAAATCCACGGACGGCTTTGGCGGCGTCGGGGTCGTATCGTCCGAGCATGCGGCAAGCATGGACAGAAGAACAAGACCCGCAAAAAGCACGAAACCCTTCCTCATCTCAGGACCTCCTTTTCCTTTCCCAGTTTCAAATCCTGTGAACCCCTCGACGGGGCTTTCAGCAAGGCGTGTGCCATGAGGCCTTGCACTCAGGCTGTGTCTCGTATCTTGTTGTATTCAAAGTGATTATTTCGGGTCGATACTGTCTCGCGATGGATTGGAATTGCCCGCGGATTCTCATTATGCCACGGATAAGCGTGCCGCGTATCTCGATTCTGGATAATGGAGAGGCGTTCCCCGGCGACCTTCGCATTGCCGCGGTCATCCTCGCGTCCCCGGCGCGGGCGTGTCCGGTTGCGCTTGCGCCGCCGGCGGCATTCTATTACCATGAGCGGGATAACAGGCCCCGGCACGGAGCCCTTTCGAATGGAGGTTCTGCGATGATCGGTTGGGTGGTTCTGATAATCCTCGCCGTGCTCGTTTTTGCGGCGATAGGGATCTTCAACAATCTCGTCGTTCTGAGGAAACGCTGCGACAGCGGGTGGGCGCAGATCGACGTGCAGCTCAAACGGCGGTACGACCTGATTCCGAATCTCGTCGAAACGGTGAAGGGATACCTCAAGCACGAGCGCGAGGTCCTTGAGAACGTGACGAAGGCCCGCCAGCAGGCGATAGACGTATCGGGCGTCAAGGAGCAGGCGAAGGCGGAGAATATGCTCACGAGCACGCTGCGATCGCTCTTCGCGGTCGCCGAGAGTTATCCCGATCTCAAGGCGAATCAGAATATGCTCGCTCTCCAGGAGGAGCTCGCCTCGACGGAGAACAAGATCTCCTTCTCGCGCCAGCACTACAACGAAGTCGTTCTCGAGTACAACACGCGGATCGAGCAGGTCCCGGCTAACATCTTCGCCACGATCTTCAACTTCAAGGCGCGCGATTTCTTCGAGATCGAGGATCCGGTCGAGAAGAAGGCGCCGAAGGTGAGCTTCACGTAATGGAAAATCTCTATACGGCGATGTCGGCGAATAAACGGAATTCGTTCTTCATCACCGTGGCGCTCACGGCCGTATTTGTCGTGCTCGGATATTTCCTCGGGCAATACTGGGGATCGGGCTACGGGGGCGTTTTCATCGCGTTTCTCGTCGCGCTCGTCATGTCGCTCTCCGCGTACTACGGCGGCGACAAGATGGTGCTCGGGATCAGCCGCGCGAAGCGCATCGAGAAGAAGGATTTTCCCCAGCTCTTCAACGTCATCGAGGAGCTCGCGATTGCGGGCGGGCTCCCGATGCCCGCGATCTACGTCATCGACGACACGGCCCCGAACGCGTTCGCCACGGGACGCGACCCGAAACACGCGTCCGTCGCGATCACGACGGGGCTCATACAGAAGCTCAACCGGGACGAGCTCCAGGGGGTCATGGCCCACGAGCTCTCGCACGTCGGGAACCGCGACATTCTCTACGCGACGATGGTGGGAATACTCGTCGGTTCGATCGCGATGATGAGCGACTTCTTTCTCAGGAGCTTTTTCTGGGGCGGTGGGCGGCGGCGGCGGAGCAACAACAGCGAGGGTGGAGGGGGGGGAGCCATTTTCCTCGTCGTCGCGATCGCGCTCGCCGTGATCGCCCCGATCTTCACGAAGCTCCTGCAGCTCGCCGTTTCGCGGCAGCGGGAGTATCTGGCCGACGCCTCCGCGGCGAAGCTCACACGCTATCCCGAAGGACTCGCTTCCGCGCTCCAGAAGATCTCCGGGGACAAGGAAGTGCTCGAAGTGGCGAACCGCGCTACCCAGCACCTCTACATCGTGAACCCGATCAAGCCGTTCGAGAAGCGCGCGGGCAACCTCTTCAGCACGCACCCGCCGATCCAGGATCGGATCGCGCGCCTCCGGGCGATCCGGTAGCGCGCGGCGGGCCGCGGAGAATCAGGCGCCGGAAGACTCGTCGATCAGGAGCTTTCCCCTGTCCATGATCAGCCTCCCGTCGAGCTCGACGGTCGGGCTCATCACGATGCCGTCGAGATGGACCGGCACGTCGACGGTTCCTCCCATGGACATGTTGTTGCCGAGGGCGATGTGGATCGTTCCCATGATCTTCTCGTCCTCGAGAATGGAGCCCGTGATGCGGGCCGCGTCGTTCGTCCCGATGCCGAACTCGGCGACGTTGAAGGCCTTCTTGCCGAGCGGCTCGAGCTTTTCGCGCAGCGCCGCGGCCCCCGCCCCTCCCGATATTTCGACGGCGGAGCCGTTCTTGACCCTGATCGTGATGAGGTTCCCGGCGTCGAGGGAGCCGATTCCGGACATCGAGCCGTCGACGACGAAAACGCCGTTGGAGGCGCCCTCCACCGGCATCATATACGCTTCGCCCGAGGGGAGGTTGCCGAAGCCGCCGGGCTCGTGGATGAGTCCCGTCGAGGCGATCGCCTTGATGCCGTCGATCGGAAGCGTGATATCGGTGCCCGCCGCCGTCGTCACCCGCAGGAGCTTTCCCGCCGTGAGAATCTCGGTGGCGCGTTTCGTGCGCTCGGCGATAGCGTAATAATCGGCGTTGAGGCAGCGGATCATCGTTTCGCGGAGAATGCCCGGCATCGTCGCGACGCGCGCGCCCGCCTTGCACGCCTCGCGCCGGGCCGCCGTGTGGGTGAGGGAACGCGCGGTCGGCGCCACGACGACCTTCGCGTGGGCCATCGCGCTCGAAACGGACTCGGGCGGCTCCTCGCCGTCCCGGCTCCGCACCTCCGTCTGGATGATCACCGGATCGTTTCCGAGCTCGAGCGCCGCGTCGCGGAGCGCCTCCCCGATCTCTCGGAGCTTCGTGTCGGTGACGATGAGGAGCGATTCGCCCTTCTGGAGTTTGAGGCAATCCCTGAGCGCGATGGTAGAGGCTTTGAGCAGCTCCTTGTCCATGGGTCCTCCTTTATCGTATGCGAAACTCGACCGGCATCTCCGCCTTCGCGGCGACGGCCCTGCCGGTTACCGGATGATTGAAGTGCAGCTTCCACGCGTGAAGGAACAGCCTGCCGCCGGAGCTCGACGGCGCGCCGTATTCCTTGTCGCCGACGATCGGGTGTCCGATCGAGGCGAGGTGCGCGCGGATCTGGTGCGTTCGCCCGGAGCGCATCGAGACCTCGAGCAGCGTCCGGTCGCCGCGGAGTTTCTTCACGATCGTGTAGGATGTGCGGGCTTCCTTTCCCCCCGCGGCGATCGTCGAATGAGACCGCGAGCCTTTGGTCGTGACGAGCGGCGCGGAGATCTCGCCCGTCGGCGCGGAGGGCGTGCCCTCGACGACGGCGAGGTACGTCTTTCGAACGTCCCCGTGCGAGAGCGCCCTGCTCAGAACGCGGGCCGCGATCCTCGTTTTCGCGACGATGAGGGCGCCGCTCGTGAGCCTGTCGAGGCGATGCACCGGAGTGTAGGGGAAATGGATCCCCGTCGGGCCGCTTTCCGGCGATCCGCCGGCCTCCCCTTCGTCCGGGCTTCGCAGGTCGAGCTGGAACTGCCGTTCGTCCTGATTCCGCCGGGCCTTCGTCAATCCGGGCCGCTCCCCGGTTTTCTTCCGCCGGTACTCCTCGAGCAGGTCGAGGAGGGAGCCCTTTTCCTTCTGATTGCCCGGCTGGACGACGAGCCCCGCCGGTTTGTCGATGACGAGGAGGGAGGCGTCCTCGTAGATGACGCGGATATCCCTGCCGATCCCGGTTGTGCGCTTCGAGCGCGGCGGAGGCGCCGGCGCCGGGCGATCGCTGTCCTCGAATTCGGAGAGATCGACCGCGACGACGTCTCCCGCCTTCAGCCGGGCGTTGCCGAGAGCCTTCGTGCCGTTGAGGAAGATGAGCCCCTTGCGGAGGAGAATCTGGGTGACGCCGAACGGCGTGCCGGGCAGGGAGGCTCGAATGAAACGGTCGAGCCTCGATCCATGCCATTCTCCCGTTATCGAAAAGCTTTTCATCGTTCCAGCCTCTCCATGCGCATGACCTTCGGTTTCTCACCCGTATAGGATACGTACAGACAGGGCGCGTTGCGGCGGGCTCCTTCTCTCCCGCCCGTCGCCTCGAACGCCGTCAATCCTGGCCGCTCGAGGGCGATCGCGTCCGCGAGGTAGGGAAAGGCCAGCGGCGGGCTTTCGACGGCGATCGTCGTGAAGCCGGCGTAGTTGTCGCTTCCCTCGACGATCGCCGTGACGGCCTCGCGGTACATTCTCTCGAAA
>JBFYZM010000223.1:0-11458 GCA_041309505.1 Candidatus Krumholzibacteriota bacterium | reverse complement strand
GGCGAAAGCTTGATCATCGGGACCCGCGGAACGAGCTCGATGTCGAGCCTCAGCTCGCTTCCTCCGAGAACGTCGGCTGTCGTTTGCCCGGAGTAGAGCAGCGTTCCGGCCGCGTCGTACGCGTCGATTCTGAAGACCCTGTCCGGCCCGGCGGGCACGACGACGCTGCCGGTCAGGAGGCCGCCCGCCGACGCGAGCTCGGCGACGATCGGTTCCATGATGCCGGGCCCCGTCACGGTGAGCACGAACCTCGAGGCCTGCGCGGCCTCCCCGGACGCCGCGAGGGAAGTCCATATCTCGAGGTTGATCCTCTGCTCCTCGGCGGAGGTGATCTTCTCCGAACACGATGAAGCGATCGCCATCACAAGAAGGAGCGCGATCGCCGCGAGTCTGCGGGACGTGCCGAATCCGAACATCGTTCACTCCTCTTAATACGAGACCTTCAGCCCTCCGGACAGCTGGAGGCCGCCTATATCGACGTCGCCTCCGTCGGCCGAACCGGTGTGATACATGACGCCCAGGTCGAGGCCCAGATTCCGGGATAGATCCTTGTTCAGATCCGCCGCGAAATTCAGCAGGGACGATCTGCCGAGCGCTTCCTCGCTCGAAAGGATCTGCCTCGTGCCGATCAACGCGCCGATCCTCCAGCCGGCGCCGAGCGCGCGGGCGACGCGGAGGAAGACGTCGAATTCGTCGCCGTATTTCTTCAGCTGGCTTTCGATCGCGACGTCGGTCAGGTCATAACGCTTGTTGCGGTCGCGGAGAATCATCCTCATCCCCAGCGTCGCGCTGTAGCTTTCGCCGGGTCGCTCGGCCATGAGGCGGGCGCTGAACTGCGGCCCCTGCCGGTATATGTTCGCGCCATCGAGCGCGTCCGTTCCGAAGAAGGAAAATCCGAAATCGCCGGAGTATTCGATCCCGCCGGACGCCGTTCCGGCCGTGGCGTTCAACGAAACGGCGTCGCCGGGATCGTATTCGCCGCTTCCCTCGTACGGTTTGTACGAGCCGCAATAATCGTAGACGCCGCTCAACCCGCACGTGAAGGGCCCCAGCGCGGCGGCGCCGCCGGCCTGCAGGTTGAATCCGAAACCCTCTCCGTAGCGCCGCAGGGGGAGCGAGAGGTAATCGCGCGACAGGAATTCGATGATACGCCGCTCGCCGTCGGGATCGAGCTCGCGTTTGCCGGTCGGCAGATTGAGCCCGGCGGAGAGAAGCAGCCTGTCCCGCGAGAAGGAATGCGCGAGCTGGAGACGCAGGTCGCCGAGCCCCGCCATGTCCGTCCGTGCCCCGTCCATGTCGAGATCGTTGGTCCCGGAAAGGATCTGGTACCTGGCTTCGAAGTTGTCGCGAATGGGGACGAACCCCGACAGGCCGAGGGTCATCTGCGAGATGCTCTGCTCCGCACCGCCCGGGGGATCGAGAGACCAGCTGCCGTAATTGAACTTCAAGGCGAACGATCCCGGTTGATCGAAAACGATCTGGCAGGACGCCTCCGCGGCGAACAGGGACGCGAGCGCCAGAATCGCCGCACCAATCGTCTTAATTCGCATCCAGGTGCCCCCTGATTATTATTCTCCCGTAGCCGTCCCAGATCGAGCCTCCGCCCGGAGGAGCGATCGGATACGATCCGAAATTCCAATACAGCTCGTCGCTCATGATGAAGCCGCCGTTCACGAGGTTCGCGGCCTGGATCCGGTCCATGCCGCTCTCCGCGCCGTCCGTTTCCATCGCGGGGGCGACTTCCTGCTCGAAGGATTTCGCGCGGGAGGAAGGTTCTCCCTTCATCTCGCCGCGGTACGACGAAGTCAGCGCCATCTTCGCCGCGAGGCCGGAGGCCTCGGCGAATCCAGGGTCCTGATTGCCGGCCTCCCTGAACGAGCTCGCCGCGTCGTCGTACATCCCGCGTCTTTCGTAGGAGAGCCCTTTGCTGAAGGCCATGAACGCGAGGAACGATTCGGTGGGAACTTCCTCGATCGCGTTACGCTCCTTCCTGCTGATCTCGATCCCGAGCGTGTCGAGCAGGGCGAATACGAATTTCTTCTCCACCTCGAAGAACCGGTCGAGATCCCCTTCGTTGGATTGCGTTCCGCTCGTCGTGCCGTCCGTGGTGTTGACGAGCCGGCCGTCGATCCTGAATCCGGATTCGCCGGCCTGGGTCATCGCGCCGAGAACGATTCTGCGGCTTCCGAGCAGTTTTCCCATGCGCGGGGCCAGGCGGGAATCGGAGTAGCTCGACTCGCCGAGCTTGAGCTCGTCGAGGATGACGTTGATCTTGACTCTTTCGAGGACCCTGAGCGAGGAGATCTTGGAGAGGTCCATGGCGACGAATTCGGCCAGCCCGAGCGCCATCGGCTGGATATCGGACGGGAGGTAGGCCCCGTTGAAATTGACGACCGCGATGCTGTTCTCCGGCAGCGACGCGACTGAGAGCGTGTCCTCGCCGCGCACCGCCCTGCGGGCGTCATCCGCCAGCTGCCGGTCGATCAATACGCCCAGCCTTTCCCGGATCAGCTTCCCGGTCCGGTCATCCCCCTGCAGATTGGCCGCCGCGCCGTATACGCGGATCGCCTTGTCGAGCTCCCCGGTCCTTTCGAATATCAGGCCGAGGTACAGATTGGAAAGCGCGTTCGGATTGATCCTGTTCGACGAGGCGAACGCCTGCTCTGCGTTCCCCAGGGAATCGGTCCGGTACCACGCCAGGCCGAGCTCGCGCCACGCCCGGTAATCGTCCGGCCGTTCCTGCACCGCCTGGTACAGCAGCGCGAGGGCCCGATCGTGATCTCCCTTCTCCGAAGCGGCCTGCCCCTGCCTGTAGTAGCTCTGGGCGCACCCCGCAAGCAGAAGGAAAAGGACGAGGGACGCCGCCCGAATGGATCTCGACATCATGCTCTCCTTGTCTTCGCTGATCCTCTCAGCTCACCAGGGGCTTGTAGATCTCCATCTTCTTCTTGGCTTCGGCGAAGGAGTTGTCCTTCTCGTACGCCTTCTTGAAGTAGTCGTATGCCTTCTCGTATTGATATTCGTCCATGTATTTCAGGCCCAGGGAATAGAGCCTCGCGGCGTCCATGTCGGAAGTGGCCGATTCCTCGATGGCCGTTCCCGCTTCGCGCGTCAGAACGAGCTTGAGCTTGCCGGCGATGTCCCTGACCAGCTCCTTCTCCATCTCGACGAAGTTGGGCTTGCCTTCCCTGTCGGCCGTCGTAACGATCTCGGAGGTCTCGACGTCGACCACGCGGACGACCATCCGCGCGTTCTTCCCGTCGAGCTGCGTGATGCTGCCGAAAACCATCAGTTGCGCGCCGAGCATCTTGCCCACGCGGACGGCCGTGGCGGGATCGATCTTCCCTTCTTCGGAGAGCTTCGCTTCCCTGAGCAGGTAATCGAGCTTGTCTCTCTCGACGATCTTCATGCCGGGGAACTTGGAGAAATCGTATTCGAAGAAGTCGGCGAGACCCTTGCTGAGGTCGCCGAGGCTCTCCTTGTACTCGCCCATGGAGAAGTTGTCGAATTCCATGACGGCGATCGTCCTCGTGTCCGGTTCGGCCTCGTTCGTGCAGACGAGCATATCCTTGCTCTTCGAGATCTCGTACCACTTGTCCCTCAGCTCGCTCGGCCACATCTCCCGCGGGAAGTTCATCAGGCAATGTCCGATCTTCGAGATCTTCTGAAGATACCCGTACGCCTCTCGTTTGTACTTCTGGCCCTTCGCGTACGTGATGACGCTCTTGACCTCGAGTATGGCGATGCTGTCCCCCGCGGTCAGGTTCTTCCCGGAGAGAAGCTCGTCGGTGATGGCAAGGCCCGAATCGAACTCGCCGTCGAGGTAGACGTTGACCGCCTCGGCGAGCCTTTCGGTGAGATTGCCCTCAGGAGCCGTCGCGCCGGGGCCGGAGTTCAGGGCGCGAAATGGCGAAAGCAGCAGCAGCGCGATCGCCGCAAAGATCAAAGCCGACCGTTTCATGATATACGCCTCCCGATGGTGAATGAAACCCGCTGACGCGATTCTAACCTATTCCTCGAAGGTGTGCGACACTATTTCCATCTCGCCGCTTTGCAGCGCGACCGCTCTGGAATGCGAGAGCTCCCTGCCGCCGACAGTCAGGACCATCTTTACCGTGTACTGTCCGGGAGGTCTTTCGAACGTGAAAGGAGTCTTCTCGTACTGCAGCTCGCCGTTGATATAGATCGCCGCGTTTCTCGGTCTCGAGAGGATCTTCAGGAAGCCCGGCGCTTGCGGAGCGGAGCGTGCGGGTTGCGTGCCCGTGGCGGCGGTGCCGGAAGCGGCGGCGGGCTTCTTATCTTCCGCAACGGTGTTCGGCACAATATCGGACGCGGTTTTGTTCTCCCCCGGCTCGAGAGCCCCGCCGGTTTCCTGGGGGAGGTTCTCGACGATCTTCTGCGTATCCGCGGGGGACGGCAGGCGCGTCATGACGCTGTCTTTCGCCGGCGTCTTCACGCCGCCGCCGTCCTCGCCGGACATCATCCTGATCCCGAATATCGCGGCGGTCGCGATAACGACGAGACCCACGACCGCGCCGGCGATCCTTCCTCTTGTGCCGCGCTTCGCGGGCGATTTCGCGGCGGAGAGCGGGGATGTTTCCGTCTCGGGCGCTTTCGCGGGACGGCCCGATTTTCCGGCGAGCTTCAGGAGCTCCGATTTCATCTCGACGACGGAGGCGAATCTCTTTGCCGGATCCTTGTGTATCGCCTTCAGTATCACCTTGTCGAGCTCCCCGGAGATTTCCTTGTTGAGGCGGGAGGGAGGAACGGGATCCTCGGTGAGCTTCGCGTCCCGAAGGACGAACTCGTTCTCCCCCTTGAACGGGGGCTGGCCGGTGAGCATCTTGTACATCATGGTGCCCACCGCGTAGATGTCGCATTTCGCGTAATCCAGGCGCTCGCCGCCCGCGAACTGCTCGGGCGCCATATATTCGGGGGTCCCGGTCGCGGTGCCGACGATCGTCATCTGGGGGTCCGTCTTCCCCTTGGCGATGCCGAAGTCGATGATCTTCAGCTGCCCGTCACGATCGAACATGATATTCCCGGGCTTGATGTCGCGGTGGTATATCTCCTTTTCATGCGCGAACGCGAGAGCGGTGAGAAGATCAGCTATTATTCTAATGGTTTCTTCGACCGGTATTTTCCCCTGATCGGCGATCATTTCCTCGAGCGATTTTCCGTCGATATACTCCATCGCGATCACGAGCTCGTCCTCGTGATTGAAGAAGTGCCTGATGTGGCAGATGTTCGGATTCCTCTCGAGGAGGGCGAGCTTGTCGGCCTCCTGCATGAAGCGCGCGGCGTGCTGGGGGCTGGAGAGTATCTTGAGAACGACTTTCAGATTCGGAACGTCCTTGTGCACCGCCAGGTAAACCTTGGCCATGCCTCCGGCGCCGATCTGCTTGAGGATTCGATAGTTTCCGATTTGTTTTTCCGTCATCAGGGACCGCTCCAATCCCGTATCTCGTTAAGCAAAATCCATTTAGGCCTGGGTGTCAATATAAAACTGCAGAATCGTGTCGCCGATGGGAACGCGCGATATTCCGATAATCCATAACGCTCAAGGGCCGCTTTCCCGCATACGGGCATCCATTATGCTTGATTCATACTGCTAACTGATTATTGCGTAAACAAATCGTCTCTTGCGCGGTGAATACCGCTGTTGTATATTCGATATAATGGAGGTTATTATGATATTACGAACGTCAATAAAGAAAACCATGTCTATTTGCGGTATTTTGGTTACCGCTCTCTTGCTCTCGATCTATGCGTGCGATGGCGCGGATACGACAATGCCGCCGCTGGGCTCCAAAGGGGCCGATACGGAAGCGCCGAGCGTGCCCCTCGGCCTCGCCGCTGCCGCCGCATCCGATGCTATGACGGGTGTTACGTGGTCGCCGTCGACGGATAACGTCGGCGTCGAAGGATACCGGGTCTTTCGCGACGGCTCGGCCGTGGGCATTGCGGCGTCGACTTCGTATCTCGATACCGGGCTTGTCACCGGAATGCGCTATAGCTACCAGGTCAGCGCCTTCGATACCTCCGGCAACGAAAGCGCGCGATCGAGCCCCGCAACCTGCACGACTCCGGGCGAGCTCGCGATCGTCGCTATCTACCTTGTCGGCCCGGGCAGGACATATACCGGCATTCGGCAGGTGGAAGCGCTCCTCAAGCCGGGCGACGTGGTGCTGGTGGACGGAAACGCGGTCTACGCGGGGGGCATCACCTTCAGCAAGGCGGGAACTTCCTTGCTGCCCATCACGATCCGCGGTGTCAAGGTGAACGGCAGCCGCCCCGTTATCGATGGAGGCAGCAACGTCGTCGAGTTCAACCAGAACAATTATGTATTCGAGGGATTCGAGATCCGCAACGCGGGTGTCAGAGGTCTCTATCACCACGCCGACAATATCGTCATCCGCGACTGCGTCGTGCACGCGTGCCCGCAGGGCATCCTTGGAGCCGATGAGGGTTCGGGGGATATCACGATCGAATACTGCGAGATTTACGGCTGCGGCGAGGGAGACGGCCGGCACCAGATCTACATGTCGACGAACGAGAACGATTACCCCGGTTCCGTTTTCCGCCTCCAGTTCTGCTACATCCACGACAGCACGGGCGGCGAGAATGTCAAGAGCCGCGCGGAGCGCAGCGAGATCTATTACAACTGGCTCGAGAATCCGTACTACCACAACCTCGAACTCATCGGGCCGGATCCGGCGGGGGGAGTCGCCGAGGGCAAGGCGCGCGAGGACGCCGACGTCGTCGGGAACGTGATCATCGCAAAGCGCTACAGCCGCAACGTCCGCATCGGCGGCGACGGAACGGGGCAGAGCTACGGCCGCTACCGGTTCGTGAACAACACCTTCATTCACCGAAACGGAGATCCGGCCTCGCAGATCTTCGCGCATTTCGGCGTCGAGAGCGTGGAGATGCACAACAACGTCTTCTCTATCGCCTCCGGCGACGTGTTCGACGATTCGGAGACCGATTGGGCGCTCGGCAGGCGCGTGAGCGGGCGCAACAACTGGGTGCACTCGGGCGCCGATTATCCGTCGGAATGGACGGGGACGCTGACCGGTACGAGTTCCGGATTCGTCGATCTGGCGAACGATCTGCTGGGCCCCGTCGCCGGGTCGTGCCTCATCGACGCGGGGACGGCGACGATGACGAGCCCTCCGGGATCGCCGTTTCCGAATCCGCTCGCGGTACCGCTCTTTCATCCGCCGCAGGAGGCGCTTATCCCCGTGGGATCGGCCGAGGATCGTCCCGTCGACGGCGCCATCGATATCGGGGCGTTCGAGAGGGAGCAGAATAACACCGGCTGCCTCAAGTCCCGGGCTTCTTGACGCGGGATTGGATGCCCTCTAGAAGAAGGTGGCGGCGCACGTTCTCGCCCGCGCTTCGACGGTTGCCATGAAACGATCTTCGTGATGGGGAAGATCCGCGCATGAAGCAGAAGCGAATACTCATCATAGGCGCTGTCCCGCCCCCGATCGAGGGGATACCGTTCCGACGCGCAATCTCCTGAAAAGCGAATATTGGAGCCGCTCCGGGATCGAAGCCGGGTTTGTCAACACGTCCGCGGCCGATGGCGCTCTCTACGAATCGATGCATGTTCGACCTCCATGGGATGAAGAGGATTCGCGCAAAGCCGCCGGGCTTCGACGCTGCTCCCGGCCCGGAACACCGCTGGAATTCCCCCAGAGCCCAACTGAATCCCGGTCTCCTGTCAAATCGTCCCCCTGGGCGAAGGCCGCCTCCGGTGGAGAAAGGTCAGAGAAAAAAAGAAGAAGGTCAACACGACAGTCCCTCAATTGATATATAATGAAAAGTCAACGCTGCGGCGAATGACGATGAAACAGAAAACGAATCAAGGCGTCAAGAATCTCTACCGCATTTTCCTCGAAGCGATGCCGCAGTCGGCGGCTATTCTCGCGGCCGGGGGGGAGATCGTCTACGCCAACAAGGCCCTCGCGAAGCTCCTGGGAAGGACGCTTCCCCGGATTACGGGCGTTCCCTTCAGGGATTTCGTCAATGCGGACGACCGGAAGGGCTTCGACACAATACTGAGGAGCAAGCGCGCGGCGGGATCCCGCAAGGAACTCTCTCTCGATACGGCTCGCGGCGCAACCCTCCCCGTTCTTGTATCGAGCCATCTCGCGCCGATGGAAGGCGACGCGGAAACGCGCCTCATCATCGTGGACCCGCGCACGATGAAGGAGAGGTACGCCGAGTTCCGAGAGGCGGAGAGCGTCGCCCTGGCCGAGCGACAGCGGCTCTACGAGGTGATGGAGACGCTGCCGGCGTACGTCGTGCTCCTGTCGCCCGATTACCATGTGCCCTTCGCCAACAAGTTTTTCCGCGACCGCTTCGGGGAATCGCGCGGCAGGCGCTGTTTCGAGTACCTGTTTAGGCGAAAGAAGCCCTGCGAAAACTGCGAATCGTACACCGTCATGAGGACGGGACAACGTCATCACTGGCAGTGGACCGGTCCCGACGGCCGCACCTACGATATTCATGATTTTCCTTTCAGGGACTGGGACGGCTCTCCCCTCGTCATGGAAATGGGCATCGATATTACCGAGCAGAAACGGGCGGAAGAAGAAATCAGGCGCCATCAGGGACGTCTCGAGGATCTGGTTCGGGAACGCACGGAGAAGCTGGAGGAGACCACGGCGCGGCTTCAGACCACCGTCGACAGCCTCGTTGAAGGCCTCGTGGTCGCGGATCTCGACGGCGATCTTTTTCATTGGAATCCGGCCGCCGTGGCCATGCACGGATTTGCCAGCATGGAGGAAGGCAGGCGCAAGCTGCCCGAGTTTGCCGGGATATTCGAGCTTTCGACTGAAAAGGACGGAATCCTCCCTCTTGATCAATGGCCGCTCGCCCGCATCCTGCGCGGCGAAACCCTGTCCAATTATGAAGTGCATATCCGTCGGCTCCATGCTGATTGGAAACGGATCTTCAACTACGGCGGAGCGCTCGCGCGCGATAAAGACGGAAGACCGTTCCTGGCGGTGGTCACGCTCAGCGACATCACCGAGCGCAATCGGGAGGAAGCGCGATTGGCGTTTCATGCCGGGGTGATGGAGAGTATGCGGGATGCGGTGATTGCCACTGACTCGGAATTTCGAATCACCGCATGGAATCAAGCCGCGGTGGATCTGTACGGCTGGACTGCCGCCGAGGCGATCGGTCGGAATTCGAGGGAGATTCTGCGCAGCGCCATGTCCCCGGAGGAAGTCGCCAATCTGATCGCAATGCTCGCCGCCAACGGCAGCGCCACCCGCGAGACGGCACAGCGCCGGCGAGATGGATCGACGGTCCAGGTCGAATCGAAGCTCGTCGCGATGACTGACGGCGGTGGCATAATCACCGGCTACATTGCGGCCAACCGTGATATCACCGATCGCAAGCATGCGGAGGAAGCCCTGCGCCGAGCCCACGAGCGGCTGACCCTGGCCCAGCAGTCGGCGGGAGCGGGGGTGTGGGATTGGAACATGACGACTGATGAGCTCGAATGGTCCCCCGAGCTGTTCGAATTGTTCGGCCTGGACCCGGCTCAAGACCGGGCCACCATGGAAATATGGCACCGCATTATGCACGTCGACGATCGCGACGCCGCAGAGGAGCGGGTTCGCAAGGCGATTCAGGACCACGAGCAGTTGGAGAACGAATACCGGATCGTCCTCCCCTCGGGCGATGAGCGCTGGATCAGCGCTTTGGGCGATACGCGATACGACGCGGTCGGCATGCCTCTGCGCATGTCTGGTATTTGTATCGACATCACCGAGCGCAAACGGGCCGAGGAGGCGCTGCGAGAGGCCTCGGAGAAACTCCGCATCGTGGCGGATTTCACATACGATCTTGAATATTGGGTGGGTCCCGATGGGCGCTTGATCTATGTATCTCCTTCATGCGAGCGTTTCATCGGTTATTCGCGCGACGAGCTGTTCAAGGACCCCGATCTCTTGCTCGAAACCGTCCATCCCGAAGATCGCGAGCGGGTTCTCTCGCACATGCGCGAAGAGATCGCCGGAGTGGAACCCGCCGAGCTGGAATTTCGCGTGCAGCGCAGGGACGGCGAGGAGATATGGATCAGCCACGTGTGCCAATCCGTGCTTGATTCCGCCGGACGCTCTCTTGGCCGGCGCGTCTCGGATCGCAATATCACCCAGCGCAAGGTCGCCGAGGAGGTTCTTCGCCAGACGGGCGAGTTTCTGGAAAATTTGTTCAATTACGCCAATGCACCGATCATCTGCTGGGACGCGAAATTCAAGATCACCCGATTCAACCCCGCGTTTGAGCACTTGACGAATTACAGGCAGGAAGAAGTCCTCGGCAACGACCTCAGTATGTTGTTTCCGGGAGAAACCAGGGAGGAATCGCTCGGCAAGATCATGCGGACCTTGTCCGGCGAGCACTGGGAGGTCGTCGAGATCCCCATCTTGAGAAAGGACGGAGAAACAAGGATAGCGCTCTGGAACTCGGCTAACGTCTACGCGCAGGACGGCACAACGATCATGACGACCATCGCGCAGGGTCAGGATATCACCGGGCGCAAGCAGGCCGAAGAGCGTCTGAGGCGTTCGAATGAGAATCTCGAGCAGTTCGCGTATGTCGCCTCGCACGACCTTCAGGAACCCTTACGGGTCATCGCGAGCTATTCGCAGCTTCTGGAAAGGCGTTACAAAGACAAACTCGATCGGGACGCCGACGATTTCATCGAATTCATCGTGGACGCGGCGGGCCGCATGCAGAAGTTGATCATGGACCTTCTTGTCTATTCCCGCGTCGGGAGCAAGGATCAGGCTCCGGCGCAGGTCGACAGCAACGAAGTCATCCGCACGGTGATCGCGAGTCTCTCGGCGGCAATCGAGGAGGGTAAGGCGCGGGTGACATACGATCGCCTCCCTGTTCTGAGGGCTCCCGAAGTCAGCTTCACGCAGCTCTTTCAAAACCTGATTGGCAACGCCTTGAAATTCCGCGGCTCCCAACCGCCTGAAATCCACGTGGCCGCGAGGGAGGGGAAGAACGAGTGGGTCTTTTCTGTCAGGGACAACGGCATCGGCATCGAGCCGCAGTACCGAGAGAAGATATTCCAGATCTTCCAGCGGCTGCACTCCAAGCTCGAATACCCGGGTACGGGAATAGGCCTATCCATTTGCAGGAAAATCGTGGAGAATTGGGGGGGGAGAATCTGGGTAGAATCGGAATTTGGCAAAGGTTCCACATTCTATTTCACGATTCCAAGAGAAAGGGGATGAGATGACCGGAAGCGCTGGAGTCGATCCGATCGACATACTCCTCGTGGAAGACAACCCCGCGGACGTGCGTCTGACGAAAGAGGCGCTGAAGGAGGAGAAGCTGTTCGTAAGGCTGAACGTCGTCAGTGACGGCGTGGAGGCAATGGCTTATCTGCGCCGACAGGGGAAATACGCGGACGCGGTGCGGCCCG
>JBFYZM010000222.1:0-5573 GCA_041309505.1 Candidatus Krumholzibacteriota bacterium | reverse complement strand
CTGCGTCGTGCGCGGTTTCGGAATCGTCGAGCGTCAGGATCCGCCGGCGGGAACGCTCCTCTCCCGGCTCGCCAAGGTGATATTGATATGCAATCCGCGGAGCGGAGACAAACCGGACCGGACCGTCAACGCGGCGAACGGAGCGTCGGATTGAAGCTATCCCGACTTCTCGAGGGAATCGACGTCACGACGCGCATCGCTTTCCGCGACGTCGACGTGACCGGCGTCGTCACCGACTCGCGCTCGCTCAAGGCGGGAGATTGCTTCGTCGCGATACGGGGGCATGCGGCGGACGGGCACGCATTCGTCGAGGACGCGATCCGGAAGGGCGCCTCCGCGCTCGTCGTCGAGCGGGCGATCGAGGGATCGATTCCCGCGGCGGTCGTCCGCGACTCGTCTCTCGCCGCGGCGCTCATGGCGAAGCGGTTCTTCGGGGATCCCGCGTCCCGCCTCCGGCTCGCCGGCATCACGGGAACGAACGGAAAAACCTCGAGCGCCTTTCTCCTGCGCTCGATCATGAATATCGCGTACGGGCCGTGCGGCATCATCGGCACGATCGGGTACGGCGACTCGGACGAGCTCGCTTCGGCGCGCAACACGACGCCGGGCGCCGTCGATCTGTACCGCGTCATGGCCGGCTTTCTCGATCGGGGCTGCCGCTCGACCGTCATGGAGGTGAGCTCGCACGCGGCGGAGCAGGGGCGGATCGCGGGGCTCGAATTCGACGTCGGCGCGTTCACCAACGTGACGCGCGACCACCTCGACTATCACGGCACTCTCGAGAAGTACATTGAAGCGAAAGAGGAATTTGTGCGCACCCTCGCCGGACCGGGACGGAAAAAACGGCCGGGGACTTTCGCATACAACGTCGACGATCCCGAGGTCGCGCGTGTCGCGAAGCGTTTCGCGGGCCCGAGCCTCTCGTTCGGGCTCTCGCCTTCGGCGGACGTCCGGGCCGAGAAGCTCACGGCGAATCTCCAGGGCACTCGCTTCGATCTCGTCGTCGAATCGCGTCGCGAACATCTCGATCTCAGGCTTCTCGGGACGATTTCGGTGTACAACGCGCTCACCGCCGCCGCGTGCGCCCACGCGCTCGGCGTCGGCCTCGCCGACATCAAGACGGGTCTCGAGAGCGTCGCCCAGGTCCCGGGACGGTTCCAGGTCGTCTCGATCGGCCGGGGCCCCATGGCCGTCGTCGACTTCGCGCATACGCCCGACGCGCTCGAGAAGCTCCTCAATTTCTGCAGGGAGCTCCATCCGCGAAAGATCGTGACCGTATTCGGTTGCGGCGGAGACCGGGACAGGGGAAAACGGCCGATGATGGGGGGGATCGCCGCCCGCCTGAGCGATATCGTTTTCGTCACCGACGACAATCCGCGCACCGAGGATCCCGACGCGATCGTGAAGGAGATACTGGACGGCGTCAAAGCGAGCGGCGTGCCCGTCCATGTCGTGAGGGACCGGCGCACCGCGATCCGCGCGGCCGTCGGGGCCGCCGGAGAGGGAGACCTCGTCGTCATCGCGGGAAAAGGCCACGAGAACGAGCAGATCTGCCGGGACGGACGCGTTCCGTTCAACGACGCGCTCGAGGCCGAAGAGGCGCTCCGCAAGCGGGAGGTGGACCATCAAGGCTGAACTGCGATGGGTCGCGGACGCTCTCGCCGCCGCGGGATACCGCGGAGGAGATCCGGGTGAAGGCGCGATAGAAGGCGTCTCGATAGACACGAGAGGGAACTGCGAGCGCAGGCTCTTCGTCGCTTTGAAGGGCTCGCTCGCCGACGGGCACGACTATCTCGGCGCGGCGATCGGCAAGGGAGCCGCGGCGCTGCTCGTCTCCTCCGGCCGGAAGGCCGACGCGGCGCGAATCGCGGGGACGGTTCCCGTTTTCGACGTGGGGGATACCCTCGCGGGCCTGCAGGCCCTCGCCGCGGCGTATCGCGCGCTCGTGAATCCCCGCGTGATCGCCGTCACGGGGAGCAGCGGAAAAACGGGAACGAAGGATCTCATCGCCGCGATCGTCGCGAAGCGTTTCAGCGTGCACGCGACGCCGGGGAATCTGAACAATCATATCGGGCTCCCGCTCACGATTCTCGGCATGGACGGGAGCGAGAGTATCTGCGTGACGGAGATGGGGGCCAACCATCGAAAAGAGATCAAGACGCTCGCCGGCATCGCGAAACCGGATATCGGGGTCGTGACGAACGTCGGCCCGGCGCATCTCGAGCACTTCGGCTCGCTCAAGGGCGTGGCCGCCGCCAAGGCGGAGCTGCTCGAGGCGCTCCCGGGAGAGGGAACCGCGGTGCTCCCCGCCGACGACGAGTTCGTCGATTTTCTCAGGGAGCGCACGAAGGCTCGCACCCTCACCTTCGGTTTCTCGGAAAGCGCCGATCGCCGGATCGCGAATCTCGAGAAACGCGAAGCGGGAGGCTACCGGTTCCGCGTCGGCGACATCGATATCGAGATCGCGCGCTACGGGAAGCATCACGTGCTCAACGCGGCCGCCGCGGCGATCGTCGGATCGATCGTCGGCGTCCCGCCCGAAGAGATCGCCGCCGCCGTTCTCGAAGCGCCGGTGCATCCGGGAAGAGGCGCGCTCCTCGATCTCGAGGGCGTCCTGTTCGTCGACGAAAGCTACAATTCGAATCCGGCCTCGCTCAGGGCCGCGGTGGAGGCCTTCATGGAGATTCCGGCGCGGGGGAGACGCTGGCTCGTGCTCGGCGACATGCTCGAGCTCGGACCCTCGAGCGCCGATCTGCATCGCGAGGTTGGCGTCTTCTGCGGCAGGGCGAAGGTCGACGGCATCTTCACGATCGGCGTCGAAACGGTCGAGCTCAATCGCGCGGCCGCCGAACAGCGGAAATCGCCCGAGCACATCACGCATTTTCTCGACGCGGCGAAGCTCGCCGGGTACCTGAACGAGCTTCTCGCGCCGGGGGACGCCGTTCTCGTCAAGGGTTCGCGGGGAATGCGCATGGAAACGATTCTGGAATCGATCGGGCGCTCGCGCGGCGCCTCGCCGCGGAGGGTAGACTGATGCTGTACTGGCTCCTGTATCCGCTCCGCGATCACTTCTTCGCGTTCAACGTGTTCCGGTACATCACGTTCCGCGCCGCGTACGCGATGGTCACCGCGCTCCTCATCTGCTTCGTTTTCGGGCCGTTTCTCATCCGCAGGCTCCGGAAGCTGCAGATCGGCCAGCGCATCCGGAGCGAGGTGCCCGAAAGCCATCAGGAGAAGGAGGGCACGCCGACGATGGGAGGCGTCCTCATCATCGCGGCGACCGTCGTGCCGACGCTCCTCTGGGGGAACCTCGCCAATCCGTATATTCAGGTGGCGATCGTGGTCACGCTCTGGACGGGTCTCATCGGATTCATCGACGACTATCTGCGCGTCGTGAAGAAGACGGAGAAAGGCCTCGTCGGGCGCTACAAACTCCTTGGACAGTTCGTATTCGGCGCCGCCCTGGGCGTGTTCCTCTACATGCATCCGTTCGTGCGCGAGGGCGCGACCGAGAGCGCGGTCCCGTTTCTCAAGGACTATTCGATCGAGTGGGGGCTCCTGTACATACCGTTCGTGATATTCGTCATCATGGGCTCGTCGAACGCGGTGAACCTCACGGACGGGCTCGATGGACTCGCCTCGGGCGCTTCCGCCTTCAGCTTCTTGACCTTCGCGGCGCTCGCCTATCTGAGCGGCCACAAGGCGTTCGCCGAATACCTCCATATTCCGTACATGCCCGGCTGCGGCGAGCTATCCGTGTACTGCCTGTCCGTGGTCGGGGCCTCGCTCGGGTTCCTCTGGTACAATTCGCATCCCGCCCAGATCTTCATGGGGGATACGGGATCCCTCTCGCTCGGCGGGGCGCTCGGGACGGTGGCGGTGCTTCTCAAGAAGGAGCTTCTCCTCGTCATCATCGGGGGCATTTTCGTCGCCGAGGCGCTCTCGGTGATCCTGCAGGTCGGATCATTCAAGCTCACGGGAAAGCGGATATTCAAGATGGCTCCCATTCACCACCATTTCGAGCTCAAGGGGTGGCGGGAGGAAAAGGTGGTTGTCCGGTTCTGGATCGTAGCCGCGCTTCTCGCGCTTTTGAGCATCAGCACGCTCAAGCTGCAGTAGCGCGCGGACGGCGCGTCGCGCCGGACGGGGAAAAGGATATGACCGGTATGAAGCGGAGAATCGAATACAAGGGCACACGGGTTCTCGTCCTCGGGCTCGCGCGGAGCGGCGTCGCGGCGATGCGGCTCCTGCGCGACGAGGGCGCGGAGGTTATCGGCGCCGACGAAAACGCCGCGGTGGAGATTCCGTCCGAGCTCGCGGGAGCGGATCTTCATCGCGGCGCATTCGACGAGAGGCTCCTCGACGGCGTCGACGAGATCGTCGTGAGTCCCGGCATCGCGATCGATCACCCCCTCATGATCTCCGCGCGAGCGCGGGGGATCACGCTGGCGAGCGAGCTCGAGGTCGCGTCGCGCTTCGCGCGCGCGCGGCTCATCGGGGTGACCGGCACGAACGGCAAATCGACGACCGTCACGATGATCGGCGAGCTGCTGAAAGCGGCGGGACATCGCGCCATCGTTTGCGGAAACGTCGGCCTGCCCTTCTCGTCGGTCGTGAAGGACCTCGGACCGAAGGATTTCTTCGTTCTCGAGATATCGAGCTTCCAGCTCGAGACGATCGCGGCGTTTCACCCGGAGGTCGCGGGCATCCTCAATCTCACGCCGGATCACCTCGACCGGTATCACGACGTCGAGGACTACTACCGTTACAAGGAGCGGATCGTGGAGAACTGCGGCGCGGCGGACACGTTCTTCTACAACGCCCTCGATCGCCGATGCGCCGCGATCGCCCGCCGCTTCGCCGGAACGTCGATCCCGTTCTCGTCCGCCGGCCCGGTCGAGGGGGGCGTGTATCTGGACGAAAACGCGCGGCTTGTCCGCGAGTGCGCCGGCAAACGCGAGATATTCCTCGAGCGAGGCGAGCTCGGGGTCATCGGGATACACAACGTGGAGAATGCGCTCGCGGCGGTGGCGGCGCTCGCGCCCTATGACGTGAGCGCGTCCGTCTGCCGAAAGGCACTCTCGGAATTCAAGGGGCTGCCGCACCGGATGGAGAAAGTCGCGGTCGTGCGCGGGGTCGCCTACTACAACGATTCGAAGGGTACGAACGTCGAGGCGACGATGATGTCGCTCAAGGGGCTCGATCGTCCGACGGTTCTCATCGCGGGGGGGCACGACAAGGGCGGGGACTTCACGAAGCTCATCCCCGTGCTCTCGCGCGTGAAGGCGATCGTCACGATCGGCGAGGCGGCGCCCCTCATCGAAGAGGCGCTCGGATCGGTCGTGCCGATAGCGCGCGCGGCGACGATGCAGGACGCGGTCGAGACCGCGTCCCGAACGGCGCAGGCCGGCGAGCTCGTGCTTCTTTCGCCCGCGTGCGCGAGCTTCGATATGTTCAGGAATTTCGAACATCGGGGAGAGGTGTTTGCGGAATGCGTGAAAGCGCTCCCGAAATAGCGAGTCTCGCGGACCGGGGCAGGTGCGATCTCAAGCTCGTGCTCGCGACGGTCGCGC
>JBFYZM010000221.1:0-11279 GCA_041309505.1 Candidatus Krumholzibacteriota bacterium | reverse complement strand
TGGGCGATCGACGCGAAGATCAATATAGACGACAGCGGCCTCTACCGGCAGAAGGAGATCGCCGCGATGCGGGACGAATCGGCGGAGGATCGCGGCGAAGTGGAAGCCCGCGAGGCGGGGCTCTCTTTCGTGAAGCTCGACGGGAGCATCGGCTGCATCGTGAACGGAGCCGGGCTCGCGATGGCGACGATGGACATGATCAAGCACTTCGGGGGACAGCCGGCCAATTTTCTCGATATCGGCGGCTCCTCGAGCCCCGACAAGGTCCTGACGGCGATGCGGATCATCCTGCGGGATAAGAACGTGAAATCGATTCTCATCAATATATTCGGCGGCATCACCCGCTGCGACGACGTCGCCACGGGGCTTCTCGAGGCGAAGAAGCAGCTCGGCGGGGACGTTCCGCTCGTCGTGCGGCTCATCGGGACGAACGAGGAGAGGGCGCGGGAGATCCTCCGCGGCACGGCGCTCATCGCGGCCGCCACGATGGAGGAAGGGGTCACGAAGGCGATCGCGGCCGCGAAACGATAATCGAACGATCCGCTTGGAATGGCATATTCGATAAGGAGGACGTCTTGAGCATTCTCGTCAATGAGAAATCCCGCGTGATCGTCCAGGGAATAACGGGCCGGGACGGAGCGTTCCACGCGAGCCAGATGATCGCCTACGGGACGAAGGTCGTGGGCGGGGTCACGCCGGGCAAGGGCGGACAGAAGACCGACGGCGGCGTTTCCATATTCGACACGATGGCCGAGGCGGTGACCGAGACGCGGGCCGATACGAGCGTCATCTATGTTCCCGCGGCCTTCGCGACCGACGCGATCTGCGAGGCGGCGGACGCGGGCATCAAGCTCGTCGTGTGCATCACCGAGGGCGTGCCGGTTCTCGACATGGTGCGTGTCCTTCCGTACCTCCGCGAACGCGGGGCGCGGCTCATCGGCCCGAACTGCCCCGGAGTCATATCGCCCGGGAAATGCAAGGTCGGGATCATGCCGGGGCCGATCCACGCGCGGGGCAAGGTCGGCGTCGTCTCGAGGAGCGGAACGCTCACGTACGAGGTCGTTCATCACCTGACGAAGCGCGGGTTCGGCCAGTCGACCTGCCTCGGCATCGGCGGCGATCCGATCGTCGGCACGAATATCCTCGACGCCCTCGAGCTTTTCGCGGAGGACGAGGAGACCGAATGCGTCGTCCTGATCGGGGAGATCGGCGGAAGCGACGAGGAGGAGGCGGCCGCCATGATCGCGAAGGGCTATCCGAAGAAAGTCGCCGCGTTCATCGCGGGGCAGACCGCTCCTCCGGGAAAACGGATGGGACACGCCGGAGCGATCGTTTCGGGAGGCTCCGGAACGGCGGCCGAGAAGATCGCCGCGTTCAAGGCGGTCGGCGTCGACGTCGCGGCGATCCCGGGCGAGATCGTCGATCTCGTGGCGCGGCTCGTCTCGTCGAAGGGCGCGTCGAAGCGGACGCCGAAAACCGCGCCGAAGGGCGCGTCGAAACGGGCGTCGAAGGGCGCGTCGAAGAGCGCGGCCCGGCCGGCCGCGAAGGGGAAAAAAGGTACACGCTGAACAGCAGGCCGGCCGCGAATGCCGGCGCCGGAGGTTCTCTTGGACAGAACGTTTCTCATGATAAAGCCCGAAGCGGTGAAATCGGGGAGGCAGGGGGAGATCATCGATCTTCTCATCAAGAACCGGTTCCGCGTCGTCGCAATGAAGCAGTTCGCGTTCGACGCGGCCCGCGCCCGCTCGTTCTACGCGATGCACGACGGGAAGCATTTCTTCGTCGATCTCGTCGGCTATATCACCTCGGGCGACGTCGTGGGGATCGAGCTCGAGAAGGAAGGGGCCGTCGAGCTCCTCCGCGAGCTCGTCGGCGCGACCGATCCCGCGAAGGCGCGGCCGGGCACGATCCGGTATATGTACGGAACGGATTTGCAGCGGAACGCCGTGCACGCGTCCGATTCGCGGGAATCGGCGGAAAAAGAGCTTGCTATCGTATTTCATGGAAAATAATATTAAGGCCTCATGAACGACGATACAGGCCCCATGGAGCTCGATCTCGGCCGCGTCGAAACGCGGTCGACCTTTTCGTTCGACAGGACGTTCGATCTTCCGACACCCGAAGGGGGAAATGCGACGTGCGCCGTGGCGGTGAGCGCCACCGTCACCAGGTCGGCGAGCGGCTTTTCGATCGAGGCGCGCGCGAAAGGAAGCATTCGCGCGGAGTGCCACCGCTGCCTCGGTTCCTCTGAACTGCCTGTCGATACGGCGTTTACGTTTATCCTGAACCGGGGGGGAGAGTCGCCCCCGCCCGAAGGCGCCGAAGAAGAGGACATCGTGTCGATCCCGGTCACGGGGGAATCGACGTTCGATCTGTACCCGCGCGTACGGGAAGCGCTCATTCTGGAGATCCCGATCAAGCTCCTGTGCCGGGAGGACTGCAGGGGCGTTTGCAGAAAATGCGGGGCGAATCTCAACGAGGGGGAGTGCGGATGCGATCCCGCGATCGGCGATCCGCGCTGGGGGGCGCTGAAAAAATTCTTGAACGGAGAGAACAAAACGTAAATATTTCCCCGAACCGGCATCGTGAGACGTAACGAGGAGGAATCCCATGGCAAATCCGAAACATCGCCATTCAAAGACCCGGGGGAGAAAGCGAAGAACCCACTTCAAGGCCGAAGCGCCGTCGCTCACCCCGTGCTCCCACTGTCACCAGCCGAAGCCGCCGCATACGGTATGCCCGAACTGCGGCTACTATGCGGGCCGCGAAGTAGTCAAGCCGAAGGTCGAGGAAGGGAAGTAACCTCGTCCCGGAGGACCCATGAAAATCGCGCTCGATGCCATGGGCGGCGATAAGGCCCCGGTCGGAATCGTCGAGGGCGCGTTCGAAGCCGCGCGAGAGGCGTCCGACAGGGTCGAGGTCGTGCTCGTCGGAAAACGCGACATTCTCGAGGCGCATATCAGCGCGCAGCGGCTCGAGGCTTCGAACGTCGAGATCGTCGACGCCGCCGAAGTGATCGAAATGTCGGAGAGCCCCGCGACGGCGATCCGGCGCAAGCGAGCCTCCTCGATCGCGGTCGGCATGAATCTCCATCGGGAGGGCAAGGTCAGCGCCTTCGTGAGCGCGGGCAACACGGGGGCCGTCGTCGGAAGCTCGCTCCTGACGCTCGGGCGTCTTCCCGGCATCGAGCGTCCCGCCATCGCCATTCACCTGCCGACCGAGAACGGAGGCACGGTCCTCATCGACGGCGGCGCCAATTCGGATTGCGCTCCGCACAACCTGCTCCAGTTCGCTTTCATGGGATCGGTCTACGCAGAGACGTTTTTCGGCAAGCAGAATCCGCGCGTGGCGCTCCTCAGCATCGGCGAGGAGCGATCGAAGGGCAACGAGCTCACGCGCGGTTCGTACGAGCTCCTCGAGAAGAGCGGCCTCAATTTCATCGGGAACGTCGAGGGGAGGGACGTCTTCACCGGAGCGGCGGACGTCGTCGTGACGGACGGATTCGTCGGCAACGTCGTTTTAAAATTTACAGAATCGATTGTTTATTATATAAACACCCTGATCAGGGAGGAAGCGGGCAAGCGCTTCTTCGCGAGGATCGGCGCCGGGCTCATGAAGCCCGCCTTCCGGGGCGTCAAACGAAAGCTCGATTACGCGGAGTACGGCGGCATGCCGCTCCTCGGCGTGAACGGCGTCGTGATCATCAGCCACGGGAAGAGCTCTTCGCGGGCGATCAAGAACGCCGTGTTCGCCGCCGAGCGCTTCGTCACGGGCGGCGTGAACGACAAGATACGGCAGCGGATAGAGAGGTCGTGAGCATGATGTCGGGCAGCGTTCCGAAGAACGCGAGATTCGCCGGTATAGGCTATTATCTTCCCGAAGCCGTGCTGACGAATGCCGATTTCGAGAAGATGGTCGATACCTCGGACGAGTGGATCGTCACGAGAACGGGCATCCGGGAACGGCATATCGCGAAAGCGGAAGAAGCCTCGAGCGACCTCGCGATCAACGCCGCGCGCAAGGCGATGGCCGACGCGCGCATCGACGCGAAGGACATCGACCTCATCGTCGTCGGCACCGCGACTTCGGATTACCCCTTTCCCTCGACGGCGACCGTCGTTCAGAACAAGATCGGCGCCAAAAGCGCGGCCGCGTTCGACGTGGCGGGCGCCTGCTCGGGGTTCATATACTCGGTGACGATCGCGCAATCGATGATCGTCGCGGGCAAGGCGCGGCGCGCTCTCGTCATCGGCGTCGAGACGCTCTCCCGGATCACCGATTACACCGATCGGGCGACATGCGTCCTTTTCGGGGACGGCGCCGGCGCCGTGATCATGGAGGGGTGCGAGCCCGGCGAAGGGATTCTCGGGACGTACATAAAGAGCGACGGGACCTACGCCGATCTCCTGTACCAGCCGGTGGGAGGGTCGCGAACGCCCCTGACCGAGGAACGGATCAGGAACAGGGAACAGTTCATCAAGATGAAGGGGGACGGTCTCTTCAAGTACGCGGTCAAGGCTATGGTCGATGCGGGTGAAACGGTGCTGCGCAACGCGAACGTGAAGATCTCCGACGTCGATTTCGTCATTCCCCACCAGGCGAATCTGAGGATCATCGAAGGAGTCCGGAGCAGGCTCGGCGTGCCGCCGGAAAAAACCATCGTCAATATCGACCGTGTCGGCAACACGAGCACCGCGAGCATTCCGATCGCGTTCTGCGAGGCGAGGGACAAAGGCATTATCAAACGCGGCGACCGGATCCTCATGGTCGCTTTCGGCGGGGGGCTCACCTGGGGAGCGGTGCTGCTCAAGTATTGAACCCCCGCATGAGAAGGTTTTCGGCATGATGAAAGCGGCGTTCATATTTCCGGGTCAAGGCTCCCAGTATGTCGGCATGGGGAAGGATCTCGTCGCTCTGTTTCCCCGGGCGCGGGAGCTGTACGAAATGGCGGACGATACTCTCGGCGTCCCGCTTTCGCGCATTTCGTTCGAGGGGGACGCGGAAACGCTGACGGCGACGAAGAACGCCCAACCCGCGCTTCTCCTCCACAGCGTCGTTGTGGCGCGCATCCTGCGGGAAGAGGGGGGCGTCGAACCGGCGATCGCCGCGGGGCACAGCCTCGGCGAGTATTCGGCTCTTGTCGCCGCGAACGCGCTCGACGAGATGGACGCCCTGAAGATCGTGCGGCGGAGAGGCGAACTCATGTTCGACGCCGGAACCAGGCAGCCGGGCACGATGGCGGCGATCATCGGCCTGGAACGCCCGGACGTCGAGACGGTCTGCCTCGAATCCTCGCGCGCCGGCGAGGTCGTCGTCGTCGCGAACGTGAACTCCCCGGGACAGATCGTCGTTTCGGGGAATATCGAAGCGGTCGGGAGAGCCTGCGCCGCGGCGCAGGCTCGGGGCGCCAAGAAAACGATCCCTCTGAACGTGAGCGGCGCGTTCCATTCGCCGCTCGTGGCGGGCGCCCAGAAGGAGCTCGTCGAGTATATCAAGAGCTTTGCGATTCGGGACGCCTCGGTCGGCGTCGTGTGCAACGCCGACGCGAGGGTCGTCGCGAAGAGGGACGAGATCGTCGATGCGCTCTCGCGTCAGCTGACGAGCCCCGTGCTCTGGTCCGATTCGATGGCCCTGCTCCTCGCGTCGTGGGGCGGGCCCGTTTTCGAGGTCGGGCCGGGCAAGGTGCTCGCGGGGCTCATGAAGCGGATCGACGGAACCCGGTCCGTGCGGACCGTCGGAACCGCCGAGGAACTCGCGCGGAGTATCGCGGGCGAAACGGCGTGACCGGCGCCGGAGCACGCGGCCGGATCGCGCCGGCGAAGGGAAGCGAAATGGTGGATCTCGCGGGAAAAACGGCCATGATAACGGGAGCGGGCCAGGGAATCGGGCGCGACATCGCGCTCGCGCTCGCCGCCGCCGGCGCCGATATCGCGGCTCTCGACCTCAACCTCGAGGGAGCGGAGGCCACCTCGGAGCTCGTGCGGGCGAAGGGGCGCAAGAGCCTCGCGCTCGCCTGCGACGTGTCGAACACGAAGGACGTCGACCGGTGCGTCGAGGAGGCGATCGCGGGGCGCGAGCAGATACATTTCCTCGTCAACAACGCCGGAATTACGAGGGATAATCTCCTCCTCCGGATGACCGACGTGGAGTGGGAGAGCGTTCTGCGCGTCAACCTCACGGGCACCTTCAACGTCACGAGGGCGGTGTCCCGCTCGATGATCAAGAGACGGTTCGGGCGAATCGTGAACATCTCTTCCGTCATCGGGGTCATGGGGAACGCCGGGCAGTGCAACTACGCGGCGAGCAAGGCGGGAATCATCGGATTCACGAAGGCCGTCGCGAAAGAGCTTGCAGGGAGAAGCATCAATGTGAACGCCATTGCGCCGGGTTTCATCGAAACGGCGATGACGGCCTCGCTGTCTGAAGAGCGAAGGGAGGGGATGCTGCGGCTTATCCCGCTCGGGAGATTCGGCTCCGGCGCGGACGTCGCGAACGTCGTCCTCTTCCTCTGTTCCGATCTCGGCGGCTACGTCACGGGCCAGGTTATCAACTGCGACGGCGGAATGGTGATGGCGTGAGAAACCGATCAAGAAGGAGGTACGGTACTCAATGACTATCGAGGAACGGGTCAAGAAGGTCATCGAAGAGCAGCTTTCGGTCAACCAGGACCAGATCACGCGCGAGGCTTCGTTCATAGACGATCTCGGCGCCGATTCGCTCGACACGGTCGAGCTCGTCATGGCGCTCGAGGAGGAGTTCGGGATCGAGATCCCGGACGACGAGGCGGAGAAGATCACGAAAGTGGGAGAGGCGATCGATTACATCACCTCCCACGGTTCGAAGGAATAACCGGCCCGGGTCCGGCTCCCGGCTGTTGCAATAAGGGGGTACCGTGTCCGCGAGCACGAGAAGGGTGGTCGTCACCCGTATGGGTCTCGTTTCTCCGTGCGGCGATTCCGTCGCGGAGAACTGGGCGAACATCTCGGCGGGAAAATCGGGCATCGCGCGCATCGCGGCGTTCGATGTGAGCGCGTTCGACTCGAAGATCGGCGGAGAGGTCAAGAATTTCGATCCCGAGCGGTTCATCGATCGAAAGGAAGCCCGCCGGATGGATCGATCCGTTCAGCTCGCCATGGCGGCCGCCGCCGAGGCGATGGCCGGGATGGAGGGAGCGATCGCCGGCGAGCGCTTCGGGGCGATCGTCGGATCCGGCATCGGCGGAATACAGACGCTCGAGCAGCAGCATACGGTGCTTATGGAGAAGGGCGCCACGCGGATCAGTCCCTTCTTCATCCCGATGATGATCTCGGATATGTCCGCGGGGCAGATATCGATACGGTACGGGCTCAGGGGCCCGAATTTCGGGACCGTTTCGGCGTGCGCGTCGGGAGGGCACGCAATCTGCGACTCCTTCATGTATATCAGGAACGGATTCGCGGACGCGATTCTCACCGGCGGCACCGAGGCGACGATATCCCCCATGTCGCTCGGAGGATTCTGCTCGATGAAGGCGCTTTCCACGCGGAACGACGAGCCCGAGCGGGCGAGCCGTCCGTTCGACAGGGACCGCGACGGCTTCGTGATGTCGGAAGGGAGCGGTCTCGTCGTTCTCGAGGAGCTCTCGCACGCGCAGGCCCGCGGGGCCGACATCCTCGCCGAGATCGCCGGCATCGGGCTCACCGGCGACGCGTACCACATCACCACGCCGGTTCCGGGCGGCGTCGGCGCCGCGAACGCAATGAGGCAGGCGCTCTGGTGCGCGGGGCTCGCGCCCGAGGATATCGATTACATCAACGCGCACGGCACGTCGACCGCCTACAACGACAAGACCGAATCGGACGCGATCGTCGGCGTGTTCGGCGCCTCTGCGGAGAAGCTCAGGGTGAGCTCGACCAAATCGACGCACGGGCATCTCCTCGGCGCGGCCGCGGCGATCGAGCTGATCACGTGCGTCAAGGCGATCGGCGAGGGGCTCATTCCGCCCACCGCAAACCTGGATAATCCCGATCCGGAGTGTCCGCTCAACCACGTTCCCAAGATCGCGGTGAAAAAGGATCTCAGGCACGTCATGAGCAACTCGTTCGGTTTCGGGGGGCACAACGTGAGCATCGTGCTCAAGAGATACGAATCGTAGGAAAGGCCGATGATCCCCGGCGTATGAATCGTTTCCTCGAAGCAATCAGGCGGCGCTTCCGCGGCGGCGGCGAAGGCGACGGCGAAGGCGACGGCAAAGGCGGCGGCGAAGGAGCTTCCCTGCGCGAGCTCGAGCAGAGGATCGGGTATCGCTTCGCCGCTCGCGAGCGCCTCGTCGAGGCGCTCACCCACCGTTCGACGCTCGGCGAGCTCAAGCCGGGCGAGGAGCGCATTTCGTACGAGCGTCTCGAGTTCCTCGGCGATTCGGTTCTCTCGCTCGTGACGAGCGATTTTCTCATGCGCATTTTCCCGGAAGAGAACGAAGGCCAGCTCACGAAGAAGAAATCGCTGCTCGTGAGCAAGGGCGTGCTCTCGAAAAAGGCCGACGAGATCGGCATCAAGCCGTATATCATCCTGAGCGAGAGCGCCGAGAGAGGGGGCGTCGCCGATCAGGACTCGGTCCTCACCGCGGCGCTCGAAGCGCTCATCGGGGCGATTTACATCGACGGCGGCTTCGAGAAGGCGCGCGGCTTCATCGAGGACAGGATTCTCGGCGACATCGACGAGTATCTCGAGCACCGCGATCACATCAACTTCAAGAGCGTCCTCCAGGAATACGTGCAATCGAAGTATCGCGGGTATCCCCGGTACCTCGTCAGATCCACGACGGGTCCCGAACACGACAAGATCTTCCTCATCGAGGTGAGGGTCGCCGGGAAGCCGGTCGGCAAGGGGAGAGGGAAGAGCAAGAAGGACGCCGAGCAGATGGCGGCCAAGGAAGCGTTGCACACGCTGAGGAAGATTCATTAGGAGGAACGCCGCACGTGGCGAAGAAGAAGGCGACTCACGCGCCGTTCACCTTCGGAGGGGCTCCCGAAGCCTTCTGCGACGAATGCCGGCTCCCCTGCAACCTCGACGAGATGAGCGTCGATTGCCACCGGCGGTTCTTCCTTCACGGTCTGACCTTCTGCTCGTACTTCGTCTACGGGTATTGCTTCCTCATCGACGTGCCGGGATGCGTGTTCGACAACGGCGGCCGCCACGACGAGTATTGGCTCCATCTTCTGCGCGAGTATTTTCACGACGTCGGCGGGACGGACGAGAGCGACGAATTCAAGAAACGCCACGCCGAAGTCCTCGCGCTCGTCGCGAGCCAGATCGAGAACCGCGCCGTGCATCTCTGCCGCTACCTCGAAGAGTACTACGTCCAGATCATGGGAACGGGCGGGGGACTCTCCGAGGAGATGCTTTCCCGGCTCGACGAAGCCTATCTCTCGCTTCTCAGGGGCATCACGAGAAAACCCGATTGAGGCGGGACCCGGATGGGGCGGGCTCCGGCGCCTCCCCGGGCCGCGCGGCTATATCGTTTGCCCGCGTCCGCTCGCTTCGGTATAATTGAAGGGTAGCCGAAAGGAACGCTTCATGCGCAAACGTCTCTTCATCGTTCTCGCCGCCGGGCTATGCGTCTTCGCGGTCCGCGGCGTCCATGCGCGCGAAGGATTCGACCAGAACGCCCTCATCGCCTATCTCAAGGGCGTCTATCTCGAATCCGAGAACGAATTCGCCGACGCGTATCAGTATTACCTGTACGCCGCGGCGCGGGAACCGGAAAACGCGCATATCCTCATGAGGCTCTCGAAGGTCGCTCTCCGGATCGGCGATTTCGAAGCGGCGAAGAAATACAGCACGGAACTCGTTTCTCGGGATGGGTACGCCGGCGACGCGCGCGCCGTTCTCGCCGAAGTCGAGTACCGTCTCGGAAACAAGGAATCGGCGCTCGCCCTTCTCATGGAGCTCAGGAAGGACGCCGACATCTCCCCGTTTCCGATTCTCAAATTCATCGCGAAGTTGAATCTCGAGCTCAACAGGCTCGATGAGGCGAGGCGGATCCTCTCCGAGGCGAGCTCGCTCCCCGAGGCGGATTTCTACGTATACTACGAGCTCGGGCTCCTCGAAGCCGAGGCGGGCGCGACCGACAGCGCGCTCGAGGCGCTCGGGAAAGCGCTCGAGATCGATCCCGATTTCGTGAACGCGCGTATCGCGCGCGCCCGGCTTCTCACGGGCGCGGGGCGCGCGAGCGAGGCGGAAACGGAATACCGGGAGATTCTTCGCGTCGAGCCGTCCAATCGGGAAGCGGTGGAGGGGCTCGCGGATATCCTCTTCACGGAGCGCAAATACGCGGAAGGGGCGGCGCTCCTCGCCCCGCTGCACGACAACGCGTCGCTCGACGACCGGGGAGAGCTCATCTACGGCAGATTTCTCTACAAGGCGGGGATGAACGATCAGGCGCTCTCCGTTTTCGGCGGGCTTCTGAAGAAGAAGGGAGACAATCCGGCGCTCCTCAGGGTCGTTTCCGAAATGGAGATAGAACGGGGGCATTTCCGGACCGCGTACGGGTATCTGAAGAAGCTTATCGATATCGAACCGAAACGCTTCGAGAACTATATCGGGCTTCTCCTCATGTTCCATCGCGTGGCTCAGGGCCCATCGGGACCGGACGAGGCGCTCGTGATCCCCGAGGCGGAGAAGCGGGCCTATCTCGCGAGGGCCGTGGAGCACGCGGGGGCCGATTCGGCGGAGGACAACTTTCTTCTGGGTTCGATCCTGCGCAAGGCGGGAGCGACGGAGGAGGCCGAGCGATTTCTCCTGAGGGCCGAACAGCTCGACCCGAAGAACGAGAGCGTCGCCCTGGAGCTTGCGACCCTGTACGGGCATGCGGGCCGATTCGACGACGCGCTCAATCGCGTCGTGCCGCTCTATAAAGAAGATCCGGAGGATCCGTCCCTGGCCAATCTCTACGGGTATCTCCTCGCGGAGAAGGGAGATCAACTGGATCTCGCCGAGACGCTTCTCGGCAAGGCTCTCGGCCTGGAGCCGGAGAACGGGTATTATCTCGACAGTCTCGGGTGGATACGGTACAAGAAGGGACGCTATCGCGAGGCGCTCGCCATCTTTCTCAAGGCGGTCGACAGGGCGGGCGACGACGCGGTGATCTGGGAGCATCTGGGAGACACCTTCCTCAGGCTGAACGAGCCGGCGAAGGCTCTCGAAGCGTACGAGAAATCGCTCGCCATCGATCCGGCCGGACCGGGAGTCGGCGAAAAGGCGAGGAAGCTCAGGAGCGATGAGAACGTTCGGTAGACGCG
>JBFYZM010000220.1:0-4621 GCA_041309505.1 Candidatus Krumholzibacteriota bacterium | reverse complement strand
GATCGACGGGAAGCTCCGGATGATTCCCATGATGCCGGCGCCCGCGATGCCGCCGATGCCGATGAGACGGACGTAGTTCCTGAAGATGTCGTCGACACCCATCTCCGAAATCGGAATCGTGCCCGGGGGAATGATCCCGCTGAGATGCCCGCCGATGTATTTGACGAACGGAATGAACACGAGATACGAGAGGAAGCTCCCCGACGCGATGATCGACGCGTACTTGAGGCCGACGATGTAGCCGAGCCCGATGATCGCCGCGAGCCCGTCGACGCGGAAGGCCATGGCGAAGCGGTTCTCGAGCCAGGCGCCGAATTTCACCGAGTGGAACGTGATGATCTCGCGCCAGAGGCCGAAGGTGAGAACGCAGAGGTCGAAGAAGAACGCGACCGACGCGCTCCAGATGAGGATCTTCGCCTGGGTGCCCGCGCCCTCCCCCGTCACGAGAATCTCGGTCGTCGCCATCGCCTCGGGGAACGGGAGCTTCCCGTGCTCCTTGACCATGAGGAACTGGCGCAGCGGGATGAGGAAAAAGACGCCGAGACAGCCGCCGAAAAACGCGGTCAGGAAGATCTGATAGAACGATACCTTGATCCCGAGCATATAGAGGGCGGGAATCGTGAAAACGGCGCCCGCCACGACCGAGCCCGAGGCCGCGCCGATCGACTGGATGATGACGTTCTCGAGAATGGTGCTCCGCCGGGCGAAGAGCCCGGCCATGCCGACGGCGAGGATCGCGATCGGAATCGCGGGCTCCATCCCCTGCCCCGCCTTGAGGGCGAGATACGCCGAGGCGAGCGAGAAGATGACCGCCATGACGAGCCCGATCGCGACGGAGCGGATCGTGATTTCGAGCACCGACTGCGACGCCGGCACGATCGGTTCGTACGTTTCTCCGGCCTTGAGCTCTCTGAAGGCCGCCGGATGAAGCTTTGTGTGTTCCTCTGGCATAGGAGATTTCCCCCTTTGTCCTTGGTTTGATCCGCTCCCGACTCCCTGGCGCATCGGACACTATAGCGCGTCCAAGAATCTGTTTACAAGCCATTTCCCTTGGTGCATCATTGTCCCATTGTCTTGCGGGTATATGAGTTCCACCGGCGAGGGAGGATATCCATGAATGCGCGCTCTTCCGCTTCGAGAATCGCGGCGCTCGCGATCCTCGGTCTCCTGATCTTCATTCCACAATCCATGTATGCCGCGAACCCATTCACTCCCGAAGACGCTCTCGCGTTCAAGCGCGTCTCCGACGCGGCGATCAGCCCGAGCGGAGAATGGATCGCATATACGGTATCGGTTCCGCGCACCGTCTCCGAGGAGGCCGGCGGCGCCTGGAGCGAGATCTGGCTCGTTTCGACAAAGGGCGGCGAACCGAAGCCCTTCGTCACGGGCAAAGTCAACGCGAGCGGCTTGCGCTGGAATCCCGACGGCTCGGGCGTCGCCTTCCTCATGGCGCGCGGAGAGAAAGCGAAAACCCAGGTGTGGATGATTCCCGCCGCAGGCGGCGAGGCCGTGCAGATCACGAGCTCCGAGACGAGCGTGTCGACCTTCCGCTGGCACCCGGCCGGCGGCGAAATCGCCTATGTCGCTGCGGCGCCGCAGTCGAAGCGCGAGAAGGAGCTCGACAAGAAGGGCTACGGATTCATCTTCTTCGAGGAGAATCTCAAGGACAGAAATCTCTACGTGCTGAAGGTCGGGAATGACGGCCGCGCGGGCGACGCCGAGAAGGTCACCGAAGGCTGCTCGGTCTGGAGCATCGAGTGGAGCCCGGACGGCAAGGCGATCGCGGCGGGAGTCACGCCAAAGAACCTGATCGACCAGGAATATATGTTCCAGAAGATCTGGATAATCGATCCCGCGACGAAGGAGAAACGCCGGCTCACCGATAATCCCGGCAAGCTCGGCAACTTCGCATGGAGCCCCGACGGCGCGCGCGTCGCCTACAACGCGGCGAAGGAGCTGAAGGACCACGCCGAGAGCCAGGTCTTCGTCGTCGCAGCCGCGGGAGGCGAGGCGAAGAACCTCACCGAGCCCGATTTCCGCGGCCACGTGAACTGGGTGGGCTGGAAGGACACGGGCACGGTCGTGTACCGCGCCGCCGAAGGGGCGTACCCGACGCTGAGCACGGTGAGCGCGTCCGGCGGAAAGCGCACGATCGTCCTCGACGCGAAGGCGGCCGGCGTCATCTTCGACGCTCCGAGCTATACGAAGGATTTCAAGAGCTTCGCGTTCTCGGCGAGCGCGCCCGGCGTCCCTGGCGATCTCCATTTCTGGACCGCCGGGTCGAAGAGCCCGAAAAAGCTCACGAATCTCAATCCATGGGTCGCCGACCGGGCTCTCGGCACCCAGAAGGTCGTCACGTACCCGGCCCGCGACGGCCTCGAGATCGAAGGCATCCTCGTCTACCCCGTCGGCTACGAGGCCGGCCGGAGATACCCGCTCGTCGTCATCGTTCACGGCGGGCCCGAATCGAACTACTCGAACGGATGGGTCACCCGGTACAGCGAGCCGGCGCAGGTCCTCGCCGGCAAGGGCTACGCCGTGTTCCTCCCGAACTACCGCGCGAGCACCGGCTACGGGCTCGCATTCGCGCTCGCGGGGTTCGGCGACGCGGCCGGCAAGGAATTCGACGATATCGCCGACGGCATCGACTGGCTCGTATCCGCCGGCGTCGCCGACAAGGCGCGCGTCGGCCTCACGGGCGGCTCATACGGCGGCTACGCGGCGGCCTGGTTCGCCTCCCGCTACACGGAGAAGGTTAAAGCGGTCTGCATGTTCGTCGGGATCAGCGACCTCACGAGCAAGCGGCTCACGACCGACATCCCGTACGAGGAGCTTTACGTGCATTCGGGGAAGAAGATCGAAGACATGTGGCAGCAGAGCCTCGAGCGGAGCCCCGTCTACTGGGCGCACCAGAGCAAGACGGCGGTCCTCATCCTCGGAGGCGCGGCCGACCCGCGCGTCCATCCGGGGCAGAGCATCGAATTCTACCGGCTGCTCAAAATGAACGATCATCCGGCCGTGCGCCTCGTGCAGTACCCGGGCGAAGGGCACGGCAACGCGAAGCAGCCCGGCCGGGCGGACGTCCTCTTCCGCCTGCTCGACTGGTTCGACTGGTACGTACGCGACGCGAAACCGCTCGACGGCCCGATGCCGCCTCTCGACATCGCCGACCGCTACGGGCTCACGCTCGAGGAAACGGAATCGAAGTAGCAGCGCCGAAAGGAAGGTGGAGGATGAAGAAGAACGACACAGAGCTCTCCCGCAGATCGTTCATCGGACGGTCTCTCGCATCCGTCGCGGGCATCGGCCTCGGGCTCTCGGCCGCGAAAGGGCTGCGGGCGCAGGAACCGGGGACGACGGGCGCGCAGCCGGGCTCCCCGGCGGCCGAAAAACCCGCGATCAGGGATTATCGAGAGCTCGGACGCACCGGCTGGAAGACCTCGGACCTCGGGTTCGGAAACGCAACGATCCAGGACACCTCGCTCCTCGAATACGCGATGGAGCGCGGCATCAACTACGTCGACACCGCCCGCCAATACTACGAGATGGAAGTCGTCCTCGGGAAGCTCGACCCCGCGAAACGCGCGAAGCTCTTCATCACGACGAAGCTCGTGCCCGAGCTCTTCACGGCGAAGACGACCGCCGAAGAGATCGCGGCGGCGATCGACGAGAGTCTGAAGCGCCTCAACACCGAACGCGTCGACTGTGCCCTCATCCATTCGGTCGGCGAGGATCCGAAACTGAGCGATCCGGCGAAGATCAAGAATCCGGCGATCGTCGAAGCGTTCGAGAAGGCGAAACGCGACGGGAAGATCGGCTTCTGGGGAGCGAGCTCGCACGGACCGCGCATGGTCGAGGATTTCGACTGGCTCGTCGACAACACCCCGATCGACATGATCATGCCCGGCATGAACTTCATGACGAAGGGGCTCGAACCCGTTCTCGCGAAGGCGAGAGGAAAGGGAGTCGCCGTCGTCGCCATGAAGAGCCTCGCGGCGGCGCGGAAGATCGACTACAAGCTGTTCATGAAAAACGGCGCCACGGTGCGCCAGGCAGTCATCAAATGGATGCTCGCCCAGCCGGGCATCGACTGCGTCTCGATGACGATGCGCAGCGTCGAGATGATCGACGAGTACGTCGCGGCCTCCGGCAGGCCCGAGCTCACCCCCGAAGAGGAAAAAGCGCTCAAGGGCTACGGCATGCTCCTCGATCGCGATTACTGCAGGCCCGGCTGCAGCGGATGCCTCGCCGCGTGCCCGAACGGCGTCCCGATCGCGGACATTCTCCGCTACCGGCTCTACTTCGGAAGCTACGGCGAGGAGAAGCACGCCATGTCGCTCTACCGGAAGCTCCCGCGCGAGCGGAGCGCCGAGCGATGCGCGTCCTGCGAGGGACCGTGCGAAGCGACCTGCCCGCACAACCTCGCGATCCGCTCGAAACTGCTCGCGGCGCACGGCGAGCTCACGGCCTGATACGAGGAGGGATCGATGAAAGGCATATCGAAAGCGAAATGGGCGCTGAAGGCGTTGCTCGCCGCCTCCGCATGCCTCGCGCTGCTCCCGGTGTCAGGGCGCGCCGCCGGGCTCCCGGGCGAGCCGGCGGACCCCGCGAAGAGTCTTCT